>DAOVLG010000019.1 GCA_030631385.1 Candidatus Coatesiibacteriota bacterium
AGTATCTCCTCTGCGGGCGGCTCGTCGTTAGCGATGGCCTTGAGCGTGATGTGGGGGACGATGCCGCCGACCTCCTCGCCCTTTTTGTTCTGTTTGCGTTCGTAGACGAAGCCGCTGGCCGGGCCGCGCCCTTCGTCCCGCAGCTCGTACCAGGGGAATGTGGCAGTCAGCAGCCGCTGCCGCCCCAGAGCCAGCGGCACCCGCGATACATCAACGGTTATCCACCTTCGACCCCACTGCTCGGCCACGTAGGCCGTCGTGCCGCCACCACAGGTCGGGTCAATCACCAAGTCGCCAGGGTCTGTGGTCATTAACATGCACCGTTGGACAACCCCTGGATTAGTCTGAACAACGTATTGCTTCCCTTGTGCAGGTGCTGTGTCGTACCACGGATTTGTTATCTTCTTGAAAGGGAAATCGTTATGGTACATCACGTACCGAGGACTATCTCCTTCGACTTCCAATCTGTTGCTCGTCGCCAAAAGTTCCATTTTTTCTATCGCGGTGACCCAACATTGACCTTTTGACGGATAAAAAACTCTTCCCTGAAACTTAAACTTATAGACGTTAGCTTCAGAAAAAGACGGTGCCCACTGAGAAACTGTTGAGTAGACACGAGAACCCTCAGGGAGCAGATCGAGGTTGTGCCTTTCTTCCTTGGTCAACGGCCTTCGTTTCCCATTTGCCAACTCTACACCCGTCCATCTCGAACTAGGATCAGGTTTTGTGGCAAGGAAAAGATGCTTGTATTTAAGGACCGTCGTGTCTTTCGCGTACCAGAGTAGGTTATCGTGCATTGTCTCAAGAGTTTTTGCACCAAGAGGCATCAACTTCTTCCTGAAGACGATGCAACAAACGAAATTTTCATACCCTAACACCTCATCCATCAGTTCCCTGACATGATGCACATTTTCATCACTGATCTGTACAAAGATACTGCCGCTAGGATGTAGCAGTTCGCGGCAGAGAAGAAGCCGGTCACGCATGTAGGCCAGGTACGAGTGCAGGCCCAGTTCCCAAGTGTCGCGGTACGCCTTGACCATCTCCGGCTCGCGGCTGAAGTGGTCGTCGTCGTTGTTCTTCACGTCGCGACGGCGGACGAAGGGCTGAAAGTTACTGCCGAACTTCACGCCGTAAGGCGGGTCCATGTAAATCATCTGCACCTGACCGCCCAGGGACTCGTAACACAAAAGGGAGTTCATCACAGTAAGGGAGTCGCCCAGAATCATCCGGTTGACCCACTTGTCCTGGTGCTCGTAGGCGCGCAGGATCTGATCGTGGATGCTGTGCTGCGGATCGGCGAAGAGGTCAACCATGTCGAGCTGCTTGTCCTTCTTATGACCCTTGAGGGTCTCGATGATGGCCTTGGTGGACAGGCGCTCGTGGATGAAGAGGGGGAGGGTGGGGATGGTGAAGTCGGCGCGCTCGGCCTTGCCGGCCCAGTTCAGGAAGGGGGAGGACATGGCCTTGAGCTTCTCGGCGGCCTCCCTGGCCTCCTCCAGACTCTCAGTCTCGATTATCCGCCGGATGAGTGCCTCACCCTCCTCGCGGGCGGAGCCCTCATCCCATGTCATCTCCGGAGCCAGGGAGGAGTCGTAGCGGTAGGTCGTCGGCGGTTTCTTCTTCTTGAAGGAGGCCTGCGTACCCACCTCGGGACGCATGGGCGACGTGGCCTCTTCGTGCCGGTAGTTCTTCGTCTCGCGGGGCTTCTTCCTGCGCGGGGCCATGGTTCCTCCGAGTCGTTGCTCTTCCTCTAAATCATGTAGGCTTATAGCCGACGGTCTTTCACTTGAGCCTATCTAAGTGACGCCACAAATTCCTCATGAAGCTCTTCAACGTGTACCGGCCATCTCCGTCGGCGGGAAACCTCTCCACATTGGGCTCCATGGTGGGGATATTGACCTGCCACCAGCGGTCCTCGTCGCCGGCTCTTGGGAGACACAAGACACTCTGTGCCTCTCCCTCAACCTGGAGATAGAACTCCCGCCAGTCTTCAGTCGGCACGACCGCTAGCCCAAACCAAATCGCGTCCTCCATTCCCTCTGGGCGTATCAAGAATCCGTAGAACCACGACTTCGGTGCCGGCCAAACACGCCCAACCTCGAAGGAAGGATACCGGTGCCTTGTCGCGTCGCGAAGTCGGACTAGGAAGCGATGCAGTAGGCCGTAGTCGTTATCCCCGGACCACTCCCCCCTGCCCCACAGACGCACGGCGTTCTTGACCTGCTCGACGGTCAACACCTCGACGCCGTGGACATACTCTAGCAACTGATCGAAGAGTACGACCGCCCTCGGCGTGTCGCGTGCCGGTCCCTTAGCGAAGTCCTCCCAGGTCCTTACGATCAAACCATCCTTGTCGTACCGCTTATGCACCTCATCGAGGCGATACTCTGGTACGACGATCGCGTGGATCGCTCCGGGCTCCTGATTTGAGAGGTCCGCGTGCTGCTCTTGAGTGAAGTCTGCGTGGAGCTTTAGCTCAACGTTTCGCTTCCCACCACAGTCGAACTCCAAAACCAGATCATACCGGAGCGTCTTACCCCGGACTTCCTCACGTACTCGGGCGCAGCATCCTTCGTCCTCGAACCCAAGCCACTCGGCAAGTTCCACGCGAAACCGTGCCTCCTCGGACGCATGGACAATGAGAGCCTGAATCAGACGCTCGCCAGTACGACCTTCGATGAGGTGGAGGAGGCTTGTCATACATACGTTGTGGCTACAGCGTACTCTGTGTCCACGCACCAGCTACAAGCAAGACGGCTACGATTGTCTATTTAAAATTATAGGGTCAATGTATGTCAAGGGAGGTCGCCCAGGAGTATTTTGTTTTACCTCATCTAGGATAACGGCTCTCTTCCTTCTAATCACGGTGGATTATAGCCGACGACCGGACGGCGGTAAAGGCCATGGGCCGCATAGTTGCAGAATGATGACTAGTGTAGTCCGAGCCCGAAGATCGACGCACCATCACACGCTGCCCCCCAACACGATCCCACCCCTTCCCTCCCTACTACCCAGGGGGGTGGGTTTCAATAGAGCATATAAAACGGCTCACAGAGCCGAAATAGAGTATGTAGGTGGTTTAGGTGGTTTTTTAGAGTCTCTGTATATGTATTTAAATAACTTTCTAACCAACTACATTAGAGTTACAAATAAACCTTATAAATCACCCCGGAACCCGAAAACATCGGTCCGGGGCGATTCTACGGAGGGTGGTTTGCGGGGTGGTTTAGCCCCCTATCACGATACGCCAGTGCGCCTTGCCGTGGCGTGTAGAGGAGCGCTCCAGCCTAAGGCCGTCTTCATTGAACCGTTGGCCGACCCGTGCACTGAAGGCCTTGCCCAGCGAGCGTGTGAAACCGCTAGGGCGATCCTCGTACTTCTCTCTAAGGTCTTCCGGGAGATGGTCTGGGATTAGGTTGTACTCAGTGTCTTTTAAAGCCGCCTCGATATCGGCGCTCGTAAACTCGTGAATACCGCGGTCCTTCAGTATCCACTTGAGGAACTCCTCCCACTGCACCCTATCGAGGTCCACGGTCTCCCGGATCCTCTCGCGGTTCCCGAGGATGCCAGTGACCCCCGCATGCTCTAGGATGCCACCCACGATTCTACGCCACTCCTCGAAGCTCCCGAAAATTGGGCATGTGGGTGGGGGCTGGCCAGCGTCATACCACAGGTGGGCACAAGTCAAGATGGCTCTCACGAGTCTTAGCCGGTTCTCCTGTACATACGTCTTGAGATCCGGATGTACGAAATTTGTCCTCTTGTCCGGTTGTGGCACTTTCGGCTCGATTCGGATGTCTACGACCCGCCGGGTGATGTCGCCGCCGACCTGAACGTTGTTGCCGGTGACGATGACGGTCGCTCTGTTCTTCACCATGTGCATGTCGGAGGTGCACAGCCGCCTGATAGATTGGCTGTCCACCGTTATGAGGCTGGCAAGGGAATTCAGCGTCAGCCGCTTATCCGACGGGTGGTTGTCCAGTATCATCACCCCGGAGCCGCCCGTGCCGAGCAGATACGCCTGTATCCGCTTCATCAGCTCGTCGTCCTTGTCCGGCACGTCGATCAACAAACCGCCCCGCCCCTCTAGGATACTCGTGATCTTGGCGAGTAGTGTCTTGCCGCTACCGGCTACAGGGGCGTTAATCACGAAGAGGGGGGCCGACCCGCCTATCGCCGGACGTATCACGGCCGTGATGATGAGTGCCAGCGCGTTCGCCCTGTCCGCCTCCGTCTTGAAGGGGAAGTCCTGGATGATGTCCTCGATCTCTCTCAGCGCCTCGGTGGGGCTTTCCTCCACGAAGGTGAGCTGGTCGCCGAGTTCCGGGCAGATGAGGTAGTACCCCGTCTCCTCGTCGTAGCCGGAGTTCCCCAAGATAGAGCCATCCTCCCTTAGAGTCGGGGTCATAAGCAGCCCCGTCAGCCTGGGGAACCGCCCGACGTGATTCGCTAGGATGGTATTAGCGATTTCTCTCGGTGGCGTCGCTGGCTCATGCTCTACGGTCTTGCGGGCCCTCAAATACATGGCACTCTCCGCCATGAATCCAATCAGGCCTGCTGCGCTCACGGTCTTCAGCGAGGGAGGTTCTGTTTCACGCTCTAGTCTTACGATATCCCCTCCGCTATTAAAGAGCCGGGGTGAGTCGTTCCACTGGCAGAGAGCATCCAGCGAGAGCTCAATCTGCTCCTTGAACTCCATCTTATTCGTGTAGATGGTGGGCCGGTCATCTCCGCTCCGAGGCTCTTTCTTCCCTTTTCTTAATCCTGACTCGATGGTGGAGAACGCCTCTCGTTGAGACAGCCCAACGTCTCTAGCTGCCTCAAGAAGACGATCGAACGCATCATCTTCTTTAATGTAGCCGCTGGATAGAACCTGACCGATGCTGAATGCCGCTTTGTTAAGGCTTTCATTACGATCGCCCTCCAGCGAGCAGCGTACACGCTCCACCTCCTCGTCTAGTGCCTTCTCGTAGTACTTCCGCCCTTTTACGCCTGACGCCGCTCTGCAGCTGTCCTTCCTCCGAGTCAGCCTACTGCGCAGCTCCTCCGGCAGCGGGGCGGGTTCGACTTCCCTCACCCACGAGTACTCGGCGCCCGACGCATGCCGCGAGGGTGGAGCGACTACGAGATTGTTGTTAAGGACTTCGCCTGACCATGACCCGTCGAGGTCCGTGAGTTTGCCCGAGAACGAGTCGCCGTTCTCGGTGGAGAAGTAGAAGTGCCCGCCCCTCGATGTTTTAGCTGTGAGAGTATCCACTCCACAATCGGCCAGGAGCTTCTGAACACCGGCGAAGGTCTTCTCATCGTCCGCATCGAGGCAGACGAGACCGGAGGGCTTCAACACGATACCGATGTTCGCCGAGGGCCACTTCTTCCACCATCCTCTGATAGCATCGGGATCGCAGGATGCTTTCTCTTGCCACTTCTTCAACCTTGGGTGTTTCCCAACTCGCGTACAATCGGGCTTTCCACAACTACAACTCCCATCCTCTCGGGGGTTGTGTAGGGGTATAACGTAGAAGCCTCTTGACGTGTACTCTATGGCTGCTTCCAGCATGTTGCTCCTTACTGTTTGAGTAGTGTCTTTGTGTATCATTGTTACCTCTCCTCCTTGATTTGTTCTCGTTCAACTTCGATGTACCTTATCACGAGTCCAGCTACAACACGGTCACATTCATCTGAAAGGATAAACTCGATGTCATCGTCGTAAATTACCTCGACTCGACGACCACTTCCAGTTGCACTAACCATTATCTCAGTAGTGCAGAAAACAGTATTTGATTCAAAATCGACCATACATGCCCAATCTCACCCGCGACATTTTAAGCGTAACATACATGCCTACCGGTGTCAAGAAAAAATGAAAAGACACGGTTGACGTAGGGCATATGCTGTGTTATGCTCACGCTGTAGGAGGTGATGGGTTGTGTACAATGTGGATGAAATCGGTAAAAGACTGAAAGAGCTTCGTGAGCGGTTTGGGTTTACGCAGAGAGACCTTGCACGGCATTTTACTGGGACGGGAAGCCTTGGTGCTGCTCAGACAAGAATCACGAATTGGGAGACCGGGAGGTATGTGCCTTCGGTTTCATATTTAGTGCAACTTGCTGGCATCTTCCAGGTCTCTCTCGATTGGTTAATTAGAGGAACAAATGTAGACAAGAAACGAAAAGCAACAAATTTACCGCTAATAGAGAAGATACCTGAAGACCATCAGGGATCCATTCAGAATCTTCTTAGTGAGTCCCCCTATGTAGAGGTACCTCAAGAAATGATTCTGCGTGGAGCAGAATTTCTCGTCGTTGCACAAGCAAGTATTATCAGAACCATATTCTTCAGACCGGGAGATTATTTAGCGATAAAACCGATCGAAGAAAGCGATCTACCTAATCATGGAATTATGATAAGGGGTAAAAAACGCTTTCTTCGCACTCCATCCATATCCCTTCTACTTTGGGAAGAAGAGAAATTCCTGGGCATGTTCGTACTTCGAGCAAGCCGAGGGGATGATGACCAAATCCTCATAAGACCATCACTAGCTCTTAGCGCATCAAGGGAAGATAGACGCTCCTTCTCCCCCCTAGAAGATGTGTGCACAAGGTATGAGCTGGTTGGCCAAGTTGTTGGCTGGATACACTTCGAGAAGGTGTAAATGGAAATCACACCTAGTGCAGGACCACCAAAGAAAGTAGCCTTCTACGCCAGGAGTTCGAAAGACGCCCATGATGTAAGCTGTGACTCTCAGCTACGTGAGTATGAAACCCTCGCTGAAAAAGCTGGCGAAATAGTAGTAGAACGGCGCTCAGAGAGCGCCGTTTCCCATGACGAAGCCCAGGGTTTCATGGAGCTAATTAACATTGCGAAGCAGAACCCCCGCCCTTTCGATAAGGTTTACACCTGGGACACAAGCCGAATCAGTCGGGACCTGGTGACGCAAGCCGTTTTAATCCGCGAGATGGAGCGCACCGGCGTCGAGGTGTCCTTCGTTAAGCTCCCAACGACGAACAACCAGATGGTCGACATGCTCCTCCGCGCCATTTACGGCGTTTTCGACCAACTCCATTCGATGAAGAGCGCCCAGGATGCTAAACGAGGTATGAAAGAGAACATCATGCAGGGCTACCGCGCTGGCGGCCCCGCACCCTACGGTTATCGACTGGTCTACGTGGAGAAAGGGACAAACAAGCGCGGAGAACCGATCAGGAAGTCACATCTTGAACCTGACCCGGAAAAGATGCCGATCGTCCAAGAGGTCTTTCAAAGAGGGGCAGATGGTGAGTCCAGAGGGTCAATCGCAAAGGATTTGACAGAACGTGGTGTACAACGCGCACGAGGAGGAACCCGCTGGGACACCAACGCTGTGAATCTCATACTGAGAAACGCTGATACTTACTTGGGAAAAGCCGTTTGGAATCGGAGCGGTGATCGGGAACGTCGTAGAAGGAATCCGAATGCGGCGAAGGTACGCCCTGAAGCTGAGTGGGTAGTCAATGAGAACGCCCATGAGCCAATCATCAGCGAGGAGCTTGCGCAACGTGTCCAAGCGAAGCGCCGGCGTTACACAAGAAAATCACCCCATGTGATCAGCTCCAATTTACTGGAAGATCTTGCTTGGTGTGAGTACTGCGAAAAACGACTGCAGGGCTGGGGACGCAACCGTCTAGCATGTTCGCAGGCTATGAGAGGTACCTCGAACTGTAACTTAACCTCCGTCAGCCAAGAGGCGATTATCTACGCTGTTCTAGAGAGGATTCTTGAGCACATAAACTCCGTCGAGAACATTGAGCGGCTTGTAGACAGGATAGTGGATCTCTCAGAAGAGGATGGGGATACCTCTGGGTTAGAAGCCAAGCTTGACAAGGTTTGCCGGAACATCAATAAATGGGAGCGTGTAATCGATGAGGTAGGTGAGTCTCTTGACGCTATCCGCCTCACTCACGAAAAGCTACGACCACTCTACAACGACCGCGATGAGTTGATACGGGAACTGGAGGAATCGAAAGCGGAGAAGCCGGTCCAGATAAGCCGCGAATGCGCATACAGTGCCTTACGACTCCTAAGAGAGGAACTAAATAAACTCGATATCGAGAGCTCTCAGAAAGAGATCGTGAATCTTCTGAAGATCTTTGTAGTCCGAATTTACGTCTGCCAAAAAGAAAAGCGCGGTTCGAAGACCACGCGACTGAAGATCCACTGGAATCCGGTACTTATCAACAAAGAGAGCCTAGAATCAGGCTCTACTGTTGGCATAGGTGGCAGCGGCACGGGGAATCGAACCCCGGTTACATGGCTGAGAACCACGCGTCCTAACCACTAGACGATGCCGCCGAAGCAACGCTTTTGTAACTTAAAGGGGTCGGCGTTGTCAACCCCTTTTCAAACATCGGCCGGGGCCTTAGGAACCCTCCTTTTACCCATCCACCGGAGGTGGCTGGGGCGGATGGATTCGAACCACCGTAAGCAGATCCAGAGTCTGCTGTCCTGCCGCTAGACGACGCCCCAAGCGGGATGGGGAGCCTAGCACAAATCGGCCTCGGTTTCAACCCTAGAGGGGGACCTCCGCCGCGACCACAGCCATGTTGAATGAATCGAGCACGGCCTCGATCTCCTCCAACAGGCCGTCCCAATCCTCCCCCGGCGCGGCGAACTGGATGCCGCACAGCGTCTGACCCTTGACCAGGGTCCAGTCCCTCACCCGCCAGGGGACCCCCTCGGCGTCGAAGGTGAACTCGACGCGGACGGCCCCGACCCCGGCGAGCTCGACCGGCTCGCGTCCCACCTCGGTCATGTTGGGGAACATCGGTTCCAGCTCCCAGAGCTTGTCCTCCAGCGCCAGGTCCCGGTCATCTGGTGTCAAGTCCCGTCCCAAGTTCTGGCAGAATACCGACAGGTAGGCCCCGGTCTCCGGCGAGCGGAGCAGGGCGGTGTCGGTATTGTTGACCGGGTCCTGGATGAGCTCGCCCGAGTCCCAGAGCACGTTGGAGACGCTGAAGGTGACGCCGAAGCGCTCCAGGTTGATGTCCCGGCGCGAGGGCTCCGGCTCGACCTCTTCACCGTCCTCGGTCGGCTCCTCCTCCTCACCACAGGCGAGCGGCAAGAACGTGAGGAGGAAGATGAGCAACAATAGTCCAGCGTTTTTGAATAGCATCTTTCTTTTCCTCTCGCGCGTTATCAAGGTTCTTACCGTTAGGAACACAAACTATGGCTGACAAGTATGGCAAAGCAGGCTTGCCATAATCATTTTCTAAATATGAACCATAGGGTAAATCAATATATTCATATTCATCAACACCAATAAAATGAGAATTAATCTCAAATTCTGGTAAAGTGAAGCTGATTAGAATTCCATTTTCATCCTCTTCTACAACTTCGAATGGCTCTAAGGCAGAAACGGAAAAAACCAGACATAAGAAGCATTATCTAAAAAGTCGCTTAATCATGATAACCTCCAAGGAAAGTTTTTAATAGTGAAACACAAAACTTCTAACCACGTAAAGATCGCTTTGATTATCAACAACACGCTCAAATACAGTTAGATCAGATACAGTATCCATACCCCTTTCTTCACCTTCGTCGTTAGTAATGCGCAAACCTAAAGGAACGTTCCACATGTTGATTTCACCACCATAGTCGCTAACTGCAAAAACATTATTCCAAAAGTCAGTGGATAAATAAGAAATATTCGTACCTTGTAAGATACTGTCTTCGGCAAATAAACCAAATCCTTGAAGTGAACCATCATCATTAACAAAACATCTGTAAATTGACGAATTAAAGGCGTTTTCACGCGTAAAAATAACTAAGTGATAATCAAATTGATAATCGTATGTAAGCTGATAGCCATTTATAATAAAAGTGCAAAATACGAGTTCGTCTATGCTTCTATCGTAATACAAATGGTAAATTTCGTTATTTGTCGAAAAATACATTCTTAAGTCGGTCCTATCACCCAGAATATCGTTGTAGGCTATAATAGATACAACTTCACTGCCTTCTGAGCGATAAATTTCTGATAAAGAGCCATCTAGATTAGCATAAATAATAAATTCTGAACCGTTAAACACAGAAAACGCATAGTCAGTAATATAACTGTCACCCCCAAACGAAACAACCCTATCTAAAGATGTTACTTCCCAACCATCAGGTGCAGAGTACACAATTTCATTGGCTTTTGAATCACAATAATACAGATAAATAGATTCCTTATCGTGAAATCCAACGATGCCACCATCAAGAGAATTAATAGGTTGAGGGGTTTCATACCAAAAAGGAGATAGATTAAGTTGTAAATCGTTGGTCAAGCGGACCTCATCACCTAAATTTTCTAGCAAGGCAGGGATATCACAGCCAAGCCAAAGCAGGCCGACTAGGAAAAATGTTAGATAGCAAGAAAATCTGATGCTCATCATTAGTGGTTCCTACCGGGCGATTACGAAGTGCTGAACGGAGCTCGATCCGCTCGTCTTGTTCCTCAACTGCGCCAGATAGACCCCCGAAGCCAGGCCGTCGGTCGAGACGGTAACCGTTTCTCTGCCAACGGCGTGGTAGCCGGCGTAGGGTCGGGCGACCCGTCTCCCCTGCAGGTCGTAGATAACCAGCTCGACCTCGGCGGCGATCGGGAACACCAGGGTGAAGGTAACCGCATCGCTGGCCGGTGAGGGGTAGGGGTAGCCGAGGGTTGCTCGGGGCGTGGATAGTCCTTGGCCGTAGATGATAGTCTCCGGCCCCCGGGACAGCTCACCGCCCTCTGTCACCAGAGCGACAATACGGTAGGCGTATTCGCGCCCCCACTCCACGTCCCGATCCAGGTAAGGCCCACCGTCTACCAGGTCCTCGGTGAGCGTTATCCAGGCGCCGTCGTCCGTCTTGCGGTATAGCCGGAAACCGTCCACCAGATCGGGCCGGGTGAGCGACCAGTCGGCCAGGATGCCGTCGGCGTTCTCGGATAGGGAGAAATCGAGGTAGCGCAGCCCGGCCTGCATCGTCAGCAGCGCCAACAGACACTGGAGCCGGCCGTAACCGGCGAAATTGTCCTTTCCGGCCTCCCCCAGGTCCAGGGCGGAGACCTCCAGGTAGTCCTTGACCTCCTCGGGCGTCAGGTCGGGGTTTGCCTGGAGCAGTAAGGCGACGGCGCCGACGACGTGGGGGGTGGACATGGAGGTGCCCTCCATGTTGATGTATCCTCCCCGGCGGCCGTCCAAGCTCTTGATCCCCTCGGCCGGGTTGACCGTCCCCCCCGGGGCGCACACGTCGGGCTTAATCAGCCCCGGCGGATAGGGCCAGTCGTCGAAAGGCGGTTCGAAATCCCACTCCGCGGGGCCGATACTGGAAAAGAAAAGGACCTCGTCCCCGTTGTGGGTGGCGCCGACGGTTATTATCTCGGGCACGTCGCCCGGTGTGCGGACGTTGTCGGGCGGCGGGTAGGCGCCCGTCTGGTCGCCCTCGTTCCCCGCGGCGGCGACGATCACCGAACCCATCTCGAGGGTGGTTTGGCAGAGCTCGCGCCAGAGCGGCTGGTTGTCGGTCTGGCGCTGGTACCAGCCGAAGCTCAGGTTCAACACGTCGGCGCCCATCTGGACCGCGTAGCCGATGCCGTCCCAGGTGATGTACTCCGTGCCCCTCCCGGTATCGGAGAAGACCTTCACCGCCATGATCCGGGCGTCCGGGGCGACGCCGGTCTGGGAACCGGCGCTTCCGTCGCCGGCCACGATCCCGGCCACGTGGCTACCGTGGCCGCCCTCGGGACCGAGGATGGTGTTGTCGTCGTAGAAGAAGTCCCACCCGTTCACATCGTCGGTGTAGCCGTTGCCGTCGTCGTCAACGCCGTTGTCGGGGATCTCGCCGGGATTCACCCACGGGTGGTCGGCCAGATCGGGGTGCTCGAGGTCGCAGCCGGTGTCCACCACGGCCACGATCACACCGTCGCCGGTGTAGCCGTAGGGCTCGCCCCAGACCAGCGGGGCGTCCACGATGCCCACATTCCAGACAATATCAGCAACGTTACAAAGAGCGTAATCGGTGGTGTGGCTCAGCACCACGCGGTCCACACCGGGGAGTTCGGCGAGCTCACGGGCGACTTCGGGGGTGACCCGAGCCCCGACGGCGTTCAGGAGATAGATGGATCGTATGTCCTCGGCCGTCCCGGAGTCGCCCGCTCGGCTTAAATGATCGAGGACCGGCGACTGGGTACGCCCGCACACCTCGGCGAGGAGCGCCCAACGGACGGCACGTCCGCCCTCGGGGTCGAGCCCAACACCCATCCGGTCCAGGTGCAGCTCGGCGGGTCTTTCGGTCAGGACGACCACCACCGGGATCAGCCCGTTGGGGTTCCGGTTGAGTTCCGCCTCCAGCGAAGGGGCTACGGTTCCTGCCCCGAGAAAGGAAGTCGTTAGAATGATAACAATGACAATGCGTATGTACATCTAACCAGAAAGGATA
>DAOVLG010000507.1 GCA_030631385.1 Candidatus Coatesiibacteriota bacterium
CCACGATGCGGCTGGAACGGGGCGGCGTGCCGCAGCTCACCAGCGCCCGCCGCCGGGAGACCTACGACCCGGACGGACGGCTGGTCGAGGCCTCGAGCTACTCGGTTTCCGGAATGGACATCCTCATCGTCAATGCCGTTCTCAACGGTGAGGTGCTCGAGGTGGAGCGCATCCACGGTCTGTCGGTCGGCAAGCGATACCTGGAGGGGGGGTTGGTCGGCTCTCTGGGACTCTGTTACGCCATCGGCTCCCTGGAGCCCGGGGAGAGCCTGGAGTTCACCCTCTACTCCAGCGACTACTCCGAGATCGTCGAGGGAATCTACACCCGGGGGGATTTTTGCGAGATCACCTTCGACGGCGAAACCTTTCCCGGCTACATCAACACGGTGAGCTACGACGGAGTCCCGCGTGACAGTTACTTCGATGCCGATGGCAACTGGCTCGGCACCCTTCTACCCGGCGGGATGTCGGTCCTCCCCGCCGCGGATGAGGCCGACGCCAAGGCGGGGCTGACCTGGGTGGATCCGGCCGCCATCACGGCCATCTTCCCCGAGGGGAACATCCCGGACCCCCGCTCTACCGAGCGCCTCGTCCTTTTAGTCGAGGGAACCAGACCCCCTCCGGACAGCCCCTTCCAGGGGGTGGAACCGGTCACCGAGGGTCGTTGGCGGGTTACGGTGCGGAGCCGCCCATTCCCGACCTACCCTCCGCCGGGCGATCTCCCCGAACCCGGCTACCACCGCGGACTGGAGGAGCTGGCGGGTACCCTCACCGTGGAGGGCGACGAGTACAACACCTTCATAAACATCGTCACCTGGGTGGCCGACAACCTGCGCGAGAGCCCGGTGGCCCTGGAGCTCACCCCCGGTGAGGCCTTCGATCAGAGGAGGGGCGACTGCACCGAGCACGCCGCCCTGGTGGCCGATCTCTGCCGGCGGGCCGGCATCCCGGCGATCACCGTGATCGGCCTCGTCTCGGGTGTGGGTGGCAAGTTCTACTACCACGCCTGGAACGAGGCCTACGTGGACGGCCTCTGGCGTTCGAGTGACGCTTTTCTGGGTCAGGATGCGGCCGACGCTGGCAGGCTGGTGCTCCTGCGCGATCCCACGGCGGTGGAGAGGACCGCGGTGTTGGGCCTGGTGACCGGCATCGCTATCGAGGGGGTCGAGCCGTGACCACGTTGGCGCTGCGGGTCTGGCTCTCCCTGGCGGGCGCCGTCGCCGCCGTGATCCTCGGTGACTGGGTGGTTCTCGCCGCCCTGGTCGGCCTGGCCCTGGTGTGTTTATTGGTCTGGGGGGCCGGGCTCCGGGGGATAATCCGGGCCCTCCTCCTGGGTCTCTATCTGGTCCTCCTCGCCGGCGGGCTTACCCTGGCCGGTCAGGCGATGGCCGGACCCCTGACCTGGGAGTCGTCCATCCCCGCTCTGACCCTCGCCCTGCGTCCGTTGTCCCGCTTTCTCTACGCCGGTCTGTTGGCCGGCGCCG
>DAOVLG010000104.1 GCA_030631385.1 Candidatus Coatesiibacteriota bacterium
GCACCGATCGGTAGATCATGGGGTCGTAGCGGACGTAGGCTTCCCAACCTTCCACATACCCGTCGTCAGCCGCCTCGGTCTCAGCGCCTCGATGCTCCTCCTCCCGGCGGTCGGGCTTGGGGGTTTCGTCGGGGAGGAAGTCCCGCTGCGCCTCCCAGGCCTCGTCGCCGCGGTCTTTCGAATTCAGGTCGGTATCGGTCTGAGCCGCCCGTTCCAGGGGGTCTACCGCCTCGAGAACGGGGTTTGCGACAAGCTCCTCCTCCACCCGCTCCTGCAAGAGAAGCATCGGTAGAGCCAGGAGCTTTATGGCCTGCTGCAGCTTGGGTGAGAGCTTGAGCTGGAGTTTGAGCGTGCTCTCGAGGGTCAGGCGGGGCTCTAGTGGTGTCATTTCTATTTCACCTTCGGGTTATTTATTCTTGATCCCCCGTTTCTAGCATTTTGGTGATGTATTTGTACAGTTGAGTCTCCACCTCGCCGGTGAGGTTGATAAAACGCAGTCCGAGCCCGAAGACCATATCGGTTGTCCTCAGCCCCGGGTCGCTCATAGGGATGTAGTTCTCGCCCAGCTGCACCACGCCCCCCTCGGAAACCTGGCTGTATGCCCGCACGACCTCGGCCTCCACGCAGGCTATCTGGGCCGCCTCGGGGAGGATGAAGGAGAGGGTGATGAGTTTGCCCAGCTTCGCTTTGAAGGGCAGTTGATCCTCGATGTTTACCTCGATGGCGATCCCCGAGGTGGAGATGGAGCGTACCCTGACCTCGCGATGCAGGGTCGCCAAGCCGGAGATGACGACCGCGTCCAGATCAATCGGCTTATGACGTGGGGTCTTGCGACGCTCGACTACGGATGCCATCGGGAGTCTCCTGAGTATCGTATCATGTTGGGTTACCGGTAAGTGTCATGTGATCTTACAGAATATAATACCATCACTCATTATACCATACCTTACTTTTTCCTTCCGGGCAAGAAACGGCTGGGATTAAAAGGGCCAGGTTAACCTGGCCTTTTAATCTGGCGCGGCGGACGGGACTCGAACCCGCAACTTCCGGCGTGACAGGCCGGTGCTCTAACCTAGTTGAACTACCGCCGCCCGATAAACCCGCCCCGAAGGTGCCGATGAACGGATCACTACGCCTCCCCCAACCGGCCCATCTGGTGGGCGGAACAGGGGTCGAACCTGTGACCTCCGGTTTGTAAGACCGGCGCTCTCACCAGCTGAGCTACCCGCCCTCACTCGCGCGAGGCAGTCTAACCCCCGCCCTGATTTATGTCAAGGACAAACTGATCCTGACGCTTGGCCGGGTTACAATCGCTGCTGTTCCCGGCGTTCCTTCCAGCGCATGAAGGTCGGCCGATCCAGATCTTCGTCTTTTAGGTTCGTGAAATTGATTACAAGACCGCGATCCATGGTCCCGGTGGCCTCATACTCCATGGGGACCAGCTCCCGTTCAGCATCGGGTTCCTCCAGTTCAGCCGCTTCCTGCAGCGTCCCGTCCTTTCGGGTGAAGCCGGTGGCGATCACGGTCACCGTGACTTGGTCCTGGAGTTCTGAGTTGACGACGCCGAAGACGATTTCGGCATTCTCGTCCACCGCCTCGCGGATAGTGCCCAGCGCTTCGTCCACGGCGTAAAGCGGGATATCCTCGGGCGCCGTGATGTTCACCAACACGCCCACGGCTCCCTCGATGGAGACACCGTCCAGGAGCGGTGAGCTGATGGCGTTGTGTACGGCGTCGTGGATGGCGCTCTCGCCCGTGCCGTAGCCGGTACCCATGAGGGCGTCGCCCATGCCCTTCATCACGGTGACCACGTCGGCGAAGTCCACGTTGATCAGGCCCGGTACCATGATGATGTCCGAGATTCCCTGGACCGCCTGGTTAAGCACGTCGTCGGCCATCTCGAAGGCCGAGGTCATCGTGGTGCGTTTCTCAACCACCGAGAGGAGGCGCTGGTTGGGGATAACGATGAGGGTATCCACGTACTTTCTGAGCTCCTCCAGGCCGGCCTCGGCTTTCCTGGCCCGCGCCGGCCCCTCGAACTTGAAGGGTTTGGTGACCACGGCTACGGTGAGGATGTTCCGTTCCCCGGCCAGCTCGGCGATGACTGGACTCGCACCGGTACCCGTACCGCCCCCCAGACCGGCGGTGATGAAGAGCATGTCGGCCCCCTCCAGGTACTGGCGGATCTCGTCTAAATTTTCCTCGGCCGCCTCGCGGCCGACCTCGGGTTGGGCCCCGGCTCCCAACCCGTGGGTCAGTTTGGTGCCGAGCTGGATCTTGTTGTAGGCCGTGTTCTGCATGAGCGCCTGGGCGTCGGTGTTGGCGGCGATGAAGTCCACACCCCGCAGACCCGCTTCCACCATGCGGTTGACCGCGTTGCCGCCTCCTCCGCCGATGCCTATCACCTTCAGGTTTGCGAAGGTCTGCTGTTCGGTGTCCAATAGCTCGAGCATGGTTACTCCTTAACTTTTTTGGAACGTCCGTCTATCCGTATTAAAAGAAGTCCTTGAGCCAGTTCTTCATCCGGTTGACGATGTTTTCGAAGAGGGAGCCATCCTCGAGGTCTCGTCCGCCGAACTGTCTGTCCTCGGCGGCTTTGAGCACCAGGCCGACGCCGGTGGAGAAGGCCGGGTCATTGACCGCATCGAAGAGGCCGCCGACGGGGATGGGGTTGCCGGTACGCACCGGGGCGGCGAAGGCCCGCTCGGCAAGCTCCACGATTCCGGGCAGCTTGCTCGCCCCACCGGTGAGCACGTAGCCGGCGCGGTTGGTCTCGGCGTATTTGCTCTTGGCTATCTCACCGCGGGCGAGTTCGAGGATCTCGGTCATCCTCGGCTCGATGATGTCCACCAAGTGACGGCGCGGCACCAACCTCGGCGGGCGGCCGCCTACACTCGGAACCTCGATCATCTCGTCGGGCCCGACCAGCTCGTAGCCGGCGGTGCCGTGGTTGATCTTGAGCTGCTCGGCTTGCTTCGTGGGTGTTCGCAGGCCGACGGAGATGTCGTTGGTGACGTTGTTGCCGCCCAAGGCGATGATCGAGCTGAAGCGCAGCGCGCCGTCTATGATCATGGCGATGTCGGTGGTCCCGCCGCCGATGTCTATCAGGGCTACCCCGAGTTCCTCCTCGTCGTCGGTGAGTACCGCCCGGCAGCTGGCCAGTGGTTCCAGGATGATGTCGGCCACCTTCAGCCCGGCCCGTTGGACGCTCTTGACGATGTTTTGCACGCTGGTGACCGCACCGGTGACGATGTGGACCTCGGCCTCCAGCCGGACCCCGCTCATTCCCACCGGGTTCTTGATCCCGTCCTGGTCGTCCACGATGTACTCCTGGGGCAGGACGTGGATCACCTCGCGGTCGAGGGGGATGGCGATCGCCTGGGCCGCTTCGATGACCCGTTTCACGTCGTGCTCGCGGATCTCGTGGTCCTGACCCGAGACGGCGATCACGCCCCGTGAGTTGAAGCTCTTGATGTGTCCGCCGGCGACACCGGCGTACACACCGGTGACCTTGACGTCGGCCATCAGTTCCGCCTTCTCCACCGCCCGGGCGATGCTCTGGACGCAGTCGTCAATGTGGACGACGACACCCCGACGCAGGCCCTGGGCGGGTGAGGTGCCCACACCGATGATCTCCAGGCCCGTCTCGCCGATCTCGGCGATGATCGCGCCGATCTTGGTCGTACCGATGTCCAGTCCGACAACGGTCTTGCCGTTATGCCCTTTTGCCACCTTTACCCCTCCCTTAAGATTCGGGGATTGCACGCCAAATTGCCACTTTTATTTTATGTCCCTTAAATATGCTCGTTTCACTTTCTTACGGAGGTCGGTTCCGGGAGATGATCTGTCTTGAGTACCGGGCGTCCAGCTCGATTAAGCCGTTTTGACGTTCACGGGTGTACACGGCCTGCAGGGCGGCCAGCTTGGCCGGCGAGACGTTCAGCGGGAAGAGTATCCGGGAAGAGTCGGTGAGCAGCCCCTCGAGATGATCTCGCGTGAGTCGGATCTCGATCAGCTCGTCGAAGAGCGGTAGGGCCTGGCGCTGCATCTCTGCACATAGCTCAGAGGCGGCCCGTACTATAGAGTCGGAGTACCGCTCCAACTCACCCCGGCGGTCCACGGTGTAGGAGGTTATCACCGGAAGATCGAATCCCGCGATCGTGACGGCATCATCTCCCTTCGTATGGGGAAGGATCTGTGTTTGGTAAACCGGCAGCACCGTCCCGTTGCCGGCCAGAAGTTGCAGCGGTCCCTCGGCCAGCCAACAGGCCGGCGAGAGCTCATTCACCCGGACGATTAATTTATCGGGATAAACCTTTTGAAGAAAAACACTAGCGATGTAGGGGTGCCGCCCTAAGCGCGACGCGACCCCGTCCAAGTCCAGTGAAAATAGATTCTCCCCCAGGGGCAACAGGTTCATTATCTCGGGCGAAGAGACCACGGCGTTCCCACAGATGGCCACCCGCTTCAGGTCGTAGACGTCGGAGCGCAGGTAAAGGAGTACGGCCACGCCTGAGAGCGCGACGACCGCCACGGTGGTGAAGAGCTTCGCCCTTCGGCCCATCCTCGAGTGGAAGCCGTCATTTCTCTCCGGGGGCTGGATGTATTTGGTGTGTTTCATCGGTTTAGGCCAGGGGCCTAAGCTCCTCGTTCCACTCTCCGAGACGGCGGACCTCGGTCTCCAGCCGGATGCCGAAGGTTTCCTTCACGGTTTTTTGCACCAGCTCGATCAGGGCGGCGAATTCGGCCGCCTTGGCACCGCCGAGGTTGATCATGAAGTTGGAGTGCTTGGTGGATATCCGGGCACCGCCGATCCGCCGGCCCGTCAGGCCGCAGGCGTCCACCAGTCGCCAGGCGGGTAACAGGCAGGAGCCCCTGTCCTCCAGGGTCCGCCGTGAGAAATAAACCCCCAGGGCGATCTCGAGGTTCTCATACTCGATGTCCATCCCCGGCTCCCAGGGAAAATTCTCAAAGACGCTGCCGCAGTTGGGCCACTCGAGAGGGTGTTTTTTCTCCCGGTCCGCCAGGCGCTCCAGGCAACGTGTTCGTATCCGGCTGGAATCCCCCCGGTCTAGCACCAGCTCCGCCCGGGTGATTGCCGATCCCCGGGGTAGAGTCGCCCGGCGGTATCCGTACTCGATCTCGTCTCCCGGGTAGCGTTGCATCCCTGTCGAGGGCAGGACGACCTCGATCCAGCCCACCCGGGGCCAGATCTCGACGCCGTAGGCCCCCGCGTTCATCGCCAGCGCGCCGCCCAGGCTTCCCGGTATGCCGAAAAGATCCTCCAATCCGCTGAGCCCCGCTTGACAGAGTTGGTCGAGAAGATCGAGAAGCTTAATCCCGGCCGCGGCGATGCAGCGCGATTCGTGGATGACCACCGAGTCACCTTCGAAGCCGTTACCGATGAGGAGCACCAGACCCCGGAGGCCGCCATCCCCGATGAGGAGGTTCGTCCCCCGCCCCATGATGAGTACCTGAGCCCCGGTCTGCTCTGCAAGGCTGAGCGCCTGGGCGACCTCTTCAGCGGTGCGGGGTATGGCGAGGATGTCCGCCGGGCCACCCACCTTCAACCCGGTGTAGCCGGCGAGGGGTTCGTCGGCGAGTACCGGAATACCGGTTTCAAGCAATCTGTCCAGGAGCCCGCTCAACCCCTCTCCTCCATCAGTTTCTTGGCTATATCCTTGGCGGTTTCCCAGATGTTGCCCGCGCCGAGCACAAGAACGAGGTCGTGGGCAATTACCATCCCGGCCACGGCGGCCGGTATCTTCCGGCGGTCGCGGATGAAGGTGACCTCTCGGTGTCCGTGCTCGGCCACGCCCCGGGCCAGGGCCTCGGCGTTGACGCCCGGTATCTCGGGCTCGCCGGCCGGGTAGATGTCGGTGACGATCAGCCTGTCGGCCTGGTAGAAGCAGCACAGGAAACGATCGAAGAGCGCCTTGGTTCTGGTGTAACGGTGCGGCTGAAATACCGCCACGATCCTGCAGTCCCAGCTGGTTCGCAGGGCGTCGAGCGTGGCGGCGATCTCCGCCGGGTGGTGGGCGTAATCGTGGATGACGGTTATGTCGCCGATGCGACCCACGACCTCCAGGCGCATCTCGATCCCCTTGAAGGAGCGCAGGCTCTTGATGATCGTGTCCGGGTTGACCCCGAGCTCCAGGGCCAGCGCCGCCGCACCCAGGCTGTTGAGCACGTTGTGCCTGCCGGGGAGGTTCAGGACGATCTCGCCCAGGACCTCCGCCCCCCGGTATAGCTTGTAGCTGGCGCTCATCGGCATCAACCGCACCTCCCGGCCAATCACGTCGCACTGCGTGGTGAAGCCGTAGGTGATGTACCGCCGCTTCAGCTCGGGCAGGATGTCGGCCACCATCGGGTCGTCCAGGCAGACGATGGCGGCGCCGTAGAAGGGTACGGAGTTGGCGAACTGGATGAAGGCGTCGCGGATGGCGTCCAGGCCGGAGTAGTAGTTGAGATGGTCGGTATCAATGTTGGTGACGAGGGCGTAGGCCGGGGAGATGGCGAGGAAGGTCCCGTCGCTCTCGTCGGCCTCGACGATGA
>DAOVLG010000163.1 GCA_030631385.1 Candidatus Coatesiibacteriota bacterium
CGAGGCGGTCTGCTCGAAGGTCTCGGCGATGGTACGCAGGCGCTGGACGCCTTTCAGACCCACGGCGAGGCTCTTGTGTTGGATGAAGGCCAGGCGCAACGCCTCCCGGGCGATGGCCTGCTCGACGATCAGGTCATCGAGGACCTGGGGGATGGTGGTGGGCCGGATCATCTTATTGCGGATCCGGTTTCGGAGCTCCTTCTCGTCAATGAGGAAGGGCACCCAGCGCATGACGTTGTCGAAGCCGGCCTCGGCCATCACGTTGGAGATGGAGTAACTCATGCCGAGGTTGGCCGAGACGGTGCGGTTGAAGACGGTTTTGTGAGTCTCCTCGTACTTCTCCCCCTTGAAGACACTGAAAACGTCGGTGGTGGCGCCCCCGACATCCACACCGATAACGGTGATTTTTTCCCGGCTGGCGATGGTCTGAATGATCTCACCCACGGCTCCCGGGGTCGGCATGATCGGGATGTTATCGCCCTGGGTGTCCCGGGTCCAGGTCATGAGTTTCGAGTAGCCCGGCGCCTGGGCCATGACGTGTTCCATGAAGAGATCGTGGATGGCGTGGCGGGCGGGTCCCAGATTTTCCCGCTCCAGCACCGGTCGGATGTTGTCCACCATCTGGAGGGCGGTCTTCTCGCCCAAATCCTCTTGCACCATCTCCCGGGCGGCGATGTTGCCGGCGTAGATGACCGGCAGCTTGTAACCGACGCCGAATCGGGGCTTGGGGTCGGCGGCGGCGATGATCTCGGCCAGCTCGGCTACATGCTTGATCGTCCCCCCGTCAATACCGCCGGAGAGGAGGATTATATCGGGGCGTAAGCGGCGGATGGATTCGATCTTTACGTGGTTCGGCCGGCGGTCGTTGGTGGCTAAAACGTCCATGACGATGGCCCCGGCACCCAGGGCGGCGCGCTCGGCCGACTCACCGGTCATCTGCTTGACCACCCCGGCAACCATCATCTGCAGACCGCCCCCGGCCGAGCTGGTGGAGAGGTAGATGTCGCAACCCTCTTTGGGGTCGCCCTTGACCATGATCGTGTTGTCCGGGGCGAGGAATCTGCGACCGGAGAGCTCCTCGACCTCGCCGACGGCGTTGATCACGCCCCGGGTTACGTCCTCGGCCGGTTTCTCGACGGTGGTGGGAGCCTCGCCGCGGACGACCAGACGATACACCCCGTCGGGTTGCTGCTGAATGAAGATGGCCTTGGTGGTGGTGGAACCGCAGTCCGTCGCCAGGATCGTCTTCATCGGTGTTTGCCCTCTGGTAAGATTGACACGGTGGTTGGGTCTTCAGCGCTAGCGCCAGCGCCAGCGTTTACGTTTATTCAAGCGCTTTTTCTGCCTCTTTTCGGCCAGGTAATCGTCCAGGCGGGCGAGGAAACGCTGGACGTACTCACGGTTCTCGAAGAGCCTTTGGAGATGGTCGTAGGGAGCCACCTTGAGGAAAGCGGGCCAGAAAAGCTCGAGAAACCCGGCGATGAAGGGCTCCAGCACCAACATGGCCTGACTGCCCCAGTAGGCCATCGGGTAGGAGCTCTGGATGAACATTGCCGCGGCCTCGAGGAGATTCTTCTGGGCCAGCTTCCGGCAGATCCGGTCTATGAGCTTGTCGGCTTCCTCGAGGGGGAGTTCGCTGGTGATCTTGACGGCAAAGGCGTGTTGTATACGGGTCTTAGACCTCTCACCTTCCCTTTTCTTCTTAAGCATAGCGTTGATCCACTGACACGAATAAGCCGCCCCAGTCTACGCTTGGAGGGGGCTAAAAGTCAAGCTGGGCCGGCCCTTATGGGTCCGGTTTTCTCAATCGTCATCTGGTTGAGCAATCAGAACTTATGCATTTCCAATCACGTATTCGACGTTCCCCCGGATTCCCCCGTCTCCCCTCCGGACGGCTTGTTGTACTGCCCTCTCAACTGTGGTAAGCTAGCCTGGTAAACGAGGTTAACCCGTTTCCCCCTCAGGAGTAAGTTGTGGCCGAGATGTTGATCGGCGTCATCGGCGGCTCGGGTCTCTACCGGATCGAGAATCTGCAAAACGCTCGCGAGGAGAGGATCAGCACCCCCTTCGGCGAACCTTCGGACGACATAATCATCGGTGAACTCGCCGGACGCGGAGTAGCCTTCCTCCCCCGGCACGGCCGGGGTCACTTCTACTCACCTTCGGAGGTCAACTACCGGGCCAACATCTGTGCCTTGAAGATGGCCGGGGTGCGTTGGATCATCTCCATCTCGGCGGTCGGCTCGATGAAGGAGGAGATCCGTCCCCTGGACGTGGTGGTTCCCGATCAGTTCATTGACCGCACCCGTCATCGCCAGGACACCTTCTTCACCGACGGGATGGTGTCCCACGTCAGCCTGTCCGACCCATTCTGCGGGGAGCTGCGACGGATCTTCGTGGAGAAGTGCGGAGAGCTGGATCTCAGAACCCATGACGGGGGCATCTATCTCTGTATGGAGGGACCCCAGTTTTCCACCCGCGCCGAGAGCGACCTCTACCGCTCCTGGGGCGTCTCCGTGATCGGCATGACCAACCTCACCGAGGCCAGACTTGCCCGGGAAGCGGAGATAGCCTACGCCACTCTGGCCTTCTCCACCGATTACGACTGCTGGCACTCAAGCGAGGAGCCGGTGACGGCGGAGATGGTGGTGGCCAACCTGTTGAAGAACGTGGAGAACGCCAAGAGGCTGATCGAGCTGATCGTCCCCGCCATCCCGCTCGATGGGGAATGTTCCTGCCACTCGGCCCTCGCCGCGGCGATCGTCACCGACAGGGGGACGATCCCCCCGGCGGTCCTGCACCGGTTGAAGCCGATTGCCGGAAGGTATCTGGCGCTTTAAAAGGACCCTGTCGCATAATTTTTCTCTCCTCCTCTCGGGGGAGGTAAGATGCATAGGTTCAGGATTGTTCTGGTAACTTCAGTGTTGATGGCGCTTACCGCCTGCCAGCTTACCCTGGACACCTCCCAGAAGCTCTCGGGGAAGGAGGACATCCGCCTGCACCCCGAGGGGTCCGTCGGGGTTTACCACTACGGTACATGGGGCTACAACGGCACCCGCCTCGGCGAGCTGATCAACCCCACCGACCTCGCCCTGGACTACTTCGGCAACCTGATGGTCCTCGACGCGGGCAACCTGCGGGTCCAGGTGTTCGATCCCGCCGGGCGTGTAACCCGGCAGTATGACTACAACTTTGGTGGTGGTGAACGGGCCTTCCGCCCCACCGATGTTGCGGTGAGCCATCAGGACGACGTCTACCTGGCCGATCCCTCCGCCGGGACGGTCTTTAAGTTCACCGATGTCTCGACGGCCTTCGTCGTCACGGAGAGCTTTGCCACCACGGCCGGCACCGGTCTTCTGCAGCGCGACGACAACACCCTCTCCGGGATCAGCGACGCCCCCAGCGTTCCGAAGGCCCTGGCGGCCAACTGGGCCGGGGAGCTCTGGATCGCTTCGGGGGAGGAGCTCTACGAGTTCGACGGCCGGGGTAATCTGAGCCGGGTCCACACGCCGCTTGGCGACGACCTGGGCGGACGGCTCGAGGTCGCGGACATGGTCATGGACTTCGACCGCTCGATCTGGGTCCTGACCGAGGACGGCGTGGTGGTCCATATTGATTACCGGGGAAGGGTGCTTTCGAGTTTTTCCACCGGCCTGCGACCGCCCTTCGCCCTGGATTGCGACGGGGGCGTCGTCGCCATCGCCGACGGTTGGAACGACGGCCTCTACCTGTACCACGAGAACGGCAACCTGCTCTACGAGACCCGTGTGACCGCCGACGATGGCACGCCGCTTCTCTCGCCGGAGGGGATCGCCCTCGACTTCGACAACCGGCGGTTGTATCTGGCGAACACCGGTTCCCATACCATCGAGGTCTTCGATCTAGAGCTCTGGGAACCGGCCGAGCCGGCTCCAAATTAGCCTGCATCGCCTCAGTCATCTCCGATGGTGGACACCCGGCAGGGTGCCCTTTTATGATTGAGACGGCTCCGAAGGTCTACCCCGTGGTATAATCTTTTTGAGGCCCGCCCCACCCTTATTCCATGCCTGATGACCTTCGCGCGCGCCTGTCCCGGTTAACCGGAAAGGCGAAAGACGTTTCCAAGATCGAGGTGGCCCGCGACGCCGAGTCGGTCAAAGAGCGGCTCAAGCGCTTGTTGGCTAAAAAGGGCCGCCCTCTGCCGACCGAGGACAGCCTGCGCGTCGAGCCCGTCCAACGGCTTTCCCGCGTACCGATCGAGGAGCTGGTGGATGGTGTTTGGGAGAAGACGCCGTTCGGGGCGGTGTTCGTTGTGGAGCATCGGATTTCCGCCACGGAGTGCCACGGCGACGATCCGCTCAGCACCGTTTTAAATTTCCCCCCCGAGCGACTGGCCCTGATCGAGGGGGAGGTGCCCGCCGGCTTCGATTTCTCCAGCGCCGTGTTCCTGGACACCGAAACCACGGGGCTCGCCGGTGGAACCGGCACACTACCCTTCCTGGTCGGGCTGGGGCGCTTCGAGGGGGACTCCTACGTCCTTCGTCAGCTCTTTTTGGACAACCCGGCGGCGGAGCGCGGTCTGCTCCACATCCTGGCGGAGCTGCTCGAGCGGTCGTCGGGGCTGGTCACCTACAACGGGAAGGCCTTCGACTGGCCCTTGGTCAGGACACGGTTTTTACTGAACCGCATCCGCCCCGCCTTCCTGTCCGATGAACCGCCCCACATCGATCTTTTGACCTGGTCCCGTCGCCTGTGGAAGCTGCGTCTGGGTAGCTGCACCCTGGGCGACGTGGAGAGGGGGGTGATGGGGCTGGAGCGTATAGACGACATCCCGGGGGCGGAGATTCCGTCCCTCTACCTGGCCTACCTCCGAGGTGCGCCCGTGGGGGAGCGGATGGCGCGCGTCTTCTACCACAACGAGTTCGACATCAAATCACTGGCGGTCCTGGCGGCGCGCGCGCTCCGGCTGGCCTCCAACCCCCTGGAACGGTACGAAGACCCCGCGGAGCTCTACGCCTGCTGCCGCCTGCCTCAACTGGCGGACCGCCGGGGAGAACTTCTACGCACCGCCATCTCCGTCGGGCTCCCGGCGGAGATCGAGTGCCGCGCCCGCTGGGACCTCTCGATTCATCACAAGCGCCGGGGCGAGTTTACCGAGGCGCGGGCGTTGTGGGATAAGCTGCGCCAGGGCCCCTACGATATCCACCCCTACGAGGAGGAGGCCAAGTACCTCGAGCACCGGATCAAGGATTTCTCCGCCGCCAAAGTGATGGTCGAGGAGGCCCTCCAACGGTGCGGGCGCGTGATCACCGATCCCTACACAAGGGCCAGACAGCGGGGGGCGCTCCTGTACCGCCTGAAGCGGCTGGAGAGGAAGCTGGCCGGCCGGACGGTGGAGAAGGACGAGGTTTACG
>DAOVLG010000434.1 GCA_030631385.1 Candidatus Coatesiibacteriota bacterium
CAGGGCGAGCGTCCCCGGGTCTTCGGAGAGGGAGACGCGGCGGAGCGGGTAGCCGAGGCGGTGGTCAGGGTTTAGGACCTTTTAAGACGGGCGGGATTCACGAAAGACGGAACTGAGGTTACGATGAAAAGACTTGTGATAATACTGGGGTCGCTTATAGCCTTGAGTGTTCTCTTCACCTGCGCTTTGCCGGTTTCGGGTTTCTTGGACGACCAGGGCGATGAAGTACGCCTGACCGACAACGCGCTGGTGGAATACGATCCGGTTTTTTACGACACGCCTTCTTATGGCGGCGACATAGAGAAAGCCCAGATCGCTTACCATGACGGACAGGCCGTACACCTGTACGACTATCCGTCCGATACCGACGAGATCATCTACAACGCACCGGAGGGCTATACCATAACCGCCATGACCTCAATTACAATTGAGTTACATGCTCATCATGGTCTTTTAATCGCACTTGAAGGCAACGGTGAAGCGGTGATTGTCCAGGAGGACGAACTCGAATTCACCGAAATTTTCCGGGAAGACGGGGACGGGATAGACGATATCTCGTGCTACTTAGGATGGCCGGACAGCTATTATATTTTATTTGAGCAAAATGGGGAGATATACTACCGAGACATGACCGAGGAGGATACATTTAGAAAGATAAAAGACGGAAACACGCCCATATTTCTTGATTATCATGATATATGTCTTTATGTTGTGAATTTAGATGACAGGTCGGATATCTATTTTTATTTAATACATAAAGATGTAGAAGAGCTCTTCTACAGTGACGGTAGTTATTTTTATGATTTGTACTCAATTTACAACGCAATCGAGCACCTATACACATATGCAACATCCGATCGTGAGGGAGAGGCTGACATTTGGAGATTTTGGTCTCAACATAATGGTTTATCTCGAGTAACCGAAAAGACCGGCGTGGAGAGGGACCTTTGCGCCTGGGACGAGTACGTTGTTTTCGTCAGGACGGTGGATGGGCAAAGTGACGTCTACATTGTTAGAGGAGGGTACGATTATTATTAAACGCGCATGTATCCTATTGATGATACCGGCAAAAACCCCCATCATGTAATTGAAAGGCAACGTCAAGGAGAGACAAAACGTGAGCAAGGTCCACGAGTTGGCTATCATCGGCGGCGGGCCGGCCGGTTACACCGCGGCCATCTACGCCATCCGCGGCGGGGTGGACTTCATTTTTTTCGCCGACGGTGTCGCCGGGGGGCAGATCGCGACCACCGATTCCTTGGAGAACTACACCGGCGTGCCCGGACCGATCACCGGGATGGAGTTCTCCCGACGGATGACCGAGCAGGCCGAGGGCCTGGGCATCGAGGTGGAACAGGTCCACATCGAGAAGATCGAGGACAAGGGCGAAGGTTTTCTACTCCACGACGATTACAACGAGACCCACCCGGCGCGGGTGATTATCCTGGCCACCGGCGCCAACTACCGGCCGCTTCCCCTGGAGGGTGCCGACAGGTTCAACGGCCGCGGTCTCTCCTACTGCGCCACCTGTGACGGTAACTTCTACCGCGGCCAGGAGGTCGCCGTGGTGGGTGGCGGGGATACGGCCCTGGAGGAGGCTCTCTACCTGTCTAGAGTCTGCCGGAAGGTGCACCTGATCCACCGCCGCCTGGAGTTCCGCGGGGTTCCCGTGCTTCAGGAGAGGGTGCACGCAGCATCCAAGATCGAGCTACACCTCCCCTACGTCCCCCACCGGATCATCGGCGAGGACGGCGTGGAGGGCCTGGAGATTGAGAACGTGAAGACGGGGGATCACGAAATCCTCGAGGTGCCCGGCATCTTCAGCGCCCTGGGCATGATCCCCAACTCGGAGTTGGTAAAAAACCTCTGCGAAATGGACCCCTCGGGCTACGTCGTCACCGACGAATGCATGTTCACCACGAATCCGCGGATCCTGGCGGCGGGTGACGTAACCGTCACGCCGCTGCGCCAGGTGGCCGTCGCCGTGGGCCACGGGGCCATCGCCGCCGAATCCGCCCG
>DAOVLG010000438.1 GCA_030631385.1 Candidatus Coatesiibacteriota bacterium
CCAACCGCCGGTAAACGAAAACCGCCCCCCGTGGGAACGATCTCCGCGGGAGGGCGCGAACCCCGGGTCGTCGCGGGAACCACCGGAGTCAGTCCGCTCAGTCTGCTCACCGAGAACGATGTCCGCGCCGCCGCCAGGGCCGGGATCACCGAGATACCAATCACCCCCCGCGCCATCGTCACCCCGGCGGCACGGGACGCCCTGCGCGACCTGGGCATCAGCCTCCTGACCCGGCGGTAACCCTCCATGACCGCCCCCGCCACCAGCGCCGATACCCTGACAGACCTGGCGAGAAAGGCCGGGATCATCGGCGCCGGAGGGGGCGGCTTCCCCACCCATCTCAAGCTATCCCTTGCCGCCGAGACGGTCATCGCCAACGCCGCCGAGTGCGAACCGCTCATGGCCAAGGACTCATGCCTCATCGAGCGCGAGCCGGATTCCATAGTTACGGGGTTACGCCTGGCCGGCGAGGCCGTGGGCGCCAAGCGGCTGGTCGTCGCGGCCAAGCCCAAACGCGAAACGGCCTGGCGCGCCCTGCAAACGGCGGTCGGAGAAGGTGTTGAACTGTACCCCCTCCCCGACGCCTACCCGGTGGGCGACGAGGTCACCCTGATAAAACTCCTGACCGGAAAGACGGTGCCCCGGGGAGGCCTCCCCGCCGATGTCGGCATCCTGGTCCAGAACGTCGAAACCCTGGCCAACCTGTCCCGCGCCGGTGAAAGTCCGGTCACGAATAAATACGTCTGCGTCGTCGGAGCGGTGAAGAAGCCCCTGGCGACCGTCGTGCCCATTGGCTACCCGGCGGAGATATTAGTTAGACTTGCGGAACCGGAGCCGGCCACGGTCGTCCTCGAGGGCGGCCCGGCCATGGGTGACCCCGTTGATCCGGTGGAGGCCCACGTGGCCAAGCACACCTCGGCCTACACCGTCCTGCCGGAAAATTCGCCCGTAATCGCCCACCTGCGGAGCACACTGGCGCTCAACCGCCGCCGGTCCCTCACCGCCTGCATCCAGTGCCGCCTCTGCACCGATCACTGCCCGCGCTGGCTCACGGGACAGACGGTCCGGCCCCACCTGTGGATGCGGGCGCTGTGCCTCGGCACGGGCTTCGACCGGCTGGCGGGCGATCTCTGGGGCTGCTGCGCCTGCGGGGTCTGCGAGCTTTACGCCTGCCCCGAGGGCCTCTCGCCGCGCAAGGTGGCGCTCCAGCTCCGCGAGCGCATGCCCCAACCCAAGAGAGACGAAATGGAACCCGGCGACCGGCCACTCTTCGGTGAGCGCCACCCACCGACGAAGAGGCTCATGGGACGCATGGGTATCGGCGACTACGACCGCCAGGTGGAATGGGTCGAAGCTCCACCCACGGAGAGGCTGCGGCTGGCGCTGCTCCAGGGAACCGGTCACCCCGCCAAACCGGTGGTGAAGGAGGGCGATGAGGTAAAGCCCGGGCAATTGATCGCCGAGGCCGCGGCGGCGGTGGGCGTCCCGCTCCACGCCCCGGTCGAAGGTACGGTGGTCGAGGTGACCGAAAGACACATCGAACTCGAGGTCCGCTGATGGACGAGACGGCCCTGGGTCTGTTGGAGCTCTACAGCGTCGCCCGGGGGATGCAGGCGGCGGACGCCGGCAACAAGGCGGCCGAGGTGCGGCTCATCTTTGCCCGCCCCTTCTGCGCCGGCAAGTTCGGGATACTCTGGGCCGGTAACGTGGCCGAGGTGCGCGCGTCCCTGGCCGCCGGGCGCCAGGTCGGCTCACACCTCGTCGTGGACGAGACCCTCCTCCCCGCGGCACACCCCTCTTTGATTCCCGCACTCGGCGGCGTCAACCCCTACCCCCACGGCGCGGCCCTCGGCATAGTCGAGACTTACTCCATCGCCAGCACCCTGGGCTCGGCGGACGCGGCGGTCAAGGCGGCCCACGTCAACCTCATCGAGCTCCGCGTCGCCATCGGCCTCGGCGGGCGGGGCTACTTCACCGTCGCCGGCGAGGTGGCGG
>DAOVLG010000265.1 GCA_030631385.1 Candidatus Coatesiibacteriota bacterium
ATGGCCGCGGGCTCTCTGCCCATCACATCCGGCGACAACGTGATCTGCGCCGAGGGGGAATTCCCGGCCAACGTGTACCCCTGGTTAAATCTGACCCGGCGGGGGGTGGAGGTCCGGTTCCTGGAAAGCCGTCCGGGCGGTGTTACCGTGGATCAGGTCCGGGGGATGATGGATGAGAAAACCCGGGTCGTCGCCCTCTCCTGGGTCGGTTTCTCCGACGGCACCCGCATAGACACCGCGGCCATCGGCAATCTATGCCGCGACCGGGGGGTCCGTTTCGTCGTGGACGCCATCCAGGGTGTCGGCGCCCTGCGGGTTGATCTCGAGGGGATAGACATCCTCGTATCCGGCGGCGGGAAGTGGACTTTGGCGCCCCTGGGCACCGGTTTCGTCTACATCCACCCTCAGTTGGTGGAGAAGCTGCACCCCGACAGGATAGGCTGGCTCTCCATCGCCTCGCTGGCGGAAATGGACGACCTGAACGCGCTGACGAAGTACGATTTCGAGCTGGTCGGCGACGCCCGCCGCGTCGAGACCGGCATCAACTCCATCCTCACCCAAACGGCCCTGGGGGAGAGCTGCCGCTACTTCGTGGAACTGGGCCCCGGAGCGATCGAGGAACGGATAATCGGCCTCTGTGATTACCTCATTGAAGGACTTACGCGAAAAGGCTACCCGATCCTCACGCCGATCGTTGACGGCCGCCGGTCGGGCATAGTCTGCTTCAAGGCCGACGACGCGGTGAACCTCGTCAACAGGCTCAAAGAGAGGGACGTCATCGTCTCGGCGCGGGAGGGGAACGTCCGGGTGGGCATCCACTTCTACAACAACTCCGACGACGTTGACCGGCTGTTGGCGGAGCTGTAGGACACCGTGTACCGGATCGAGCCCATTACAACCGACCACCCCGGCGAAGAGGAACTCGAGGCCCACCTTCAAAGGATAGGTCAGGAGAGGGATTTCCCGGATCTTACCGGAGATGGGTACTTTGCCCTCGGCGTCTTCGACGGCGAAAAGCTGGTCGGCAACATCTCGATAAAGGTCCAACCCGTCGAGGTCCCCACCGGGATTCCCATACATATCCTGGAACTGCCCCAAAAGACCTTTCGCGAGGCGGCGGGAGGAGAGATTCTAGAGGGCTTCGTCCAGAGCTTCGCGGTGGAGGAGGGGCACCGCCGTCGGGGACTGGGACGGCGTCTCCAGGAAGCGGCCCTCAACGAGTGCCGCCGACGTAATCTCTACCAGATGCGCTCCTGGTCGTCGGTGGATAAACCCGCCAACTTCGCCCTCAAGCTCTCGCTCGGTTTCGCCATCCATCCGGGCTACGACTACGTGGCCCGTCTAGACAAGTGGGTACCGGGTGTTTTCTTCGTCATGAAGCTGTAGCGATGCCGATATTCGCCGCCGACTACAACTACGAATTCCCTAGAGAGCTCATCGCCCAACGACCGATCGAGCGGCGCGACCGATCCCGACTGATGGTCCTGGTCGGCAACCGCCCACCGGAGCACCGCCTCTTTTTTAATCTGCCGAAGATACTGCGGGAAGGAGACGTCCTGGTGGCCAACGACAGCCGGGTCATCCCGGCCCGCATCCGGGGGGTGAAGAGGGATGGCGGAGCCGAGGTTGAGGCCCTTCTGTTGCGCGATCTGGGCGACGGGCGCTGGACCGCCCTGGCCAAGCCGGGCAAGAGGCTCCATCTGGGGACCAGACTCGATTTCCGCGGGGGGCTATCCGGCGAGGTCCTGGCCAAGCTGAAGGGTGGTCAGATCGTCCTCGGCTTGGCGGGAGAGCGACCGATAAGCGAGATCCTCGACGAGTTCGGCGAGGCGCCGCTGCCTCCCTACATCGAACGGCCAAAGGGCGCCGACGCCCGCGACTCACGGCGCTACCAAACGATCTACTCGCGCCATCCGGGTTCCATCGCAGCGCCCACCGCCGGACTACACTTCACCCCCGACCTCCTCGAACGGTTCAAGGCCCGGGGGATCGAGTGGCACACGCTGACCCTTCACGTGGGCTACGGCACCTTCGCCCCCCTACCCGAGGGTGACCTGACCGGTCACAGGCTCCACACCGAGTACTTCACTCTGAACAAGTCCACGGCGCGCAGCGTCAACCGGGCCCGGCTCGAGGGACACCGGGTGATCGCCGTCGGCACCACGACCGCCCGAGTCCTGGAGGCGGCGGCCGACGAGCGGGGTCTCGTCACGGCGGGCTCGGGCGAAACGGACCTCTTCATCCACCCACCCTACCGATTCCGGTCGGTGGACGGCCTCGTCACCAACTTCCACCTCCCCCGTTCAAGCCTGTTGATGCTGGTGTCGGCCTTCTCAGGGAGGGAGCGCATCCTCGACGCCTACGGCAAGGCGATCGAGGAGGGATACCGCTTCTACTCCTACGGCGACGCCATGCTCCTCCTGCCCACCGGATAGAAAAAAAGAGACCAACCGCCAGAGCCGGGCGCTGGACCCCGGCCACCCGGGGATGAGTTTTAATTCCAATACCAGCCCCGCGTACGACACCGGAATTACAAACGTAGGGGCCAACCTTTAAGGCAACGCCGGGCATCTATCCCCTCGCCCCTGGACTATTCTATCCTTGGCGGATTACGTAGCCGTGCCGGCTCTGCGATTTGCATCCGGCGTACCCCCGCGGTTATCGCTGAGGCGGTGGCACAGGTTTTTGCAGGAGGAGACCCGGCGGACTTCTTCGAGGTCTCTTTTGCGCAAAAACTGTGCCACCGCCGGTGCCGGACGCTGGCGTCGGGGATAGAAAATCCCGCCCTACGATAAGGACTAAAGGCTCATACCTCTGATTCAACGGTGTTCGTCGTCCGAGGCGTAACCTTCTTTAAGCGTTAAGGTGAACACGCGCTTTGTCCTATCTGCCATATTTATAAGGAAGATACACCTTCTACTTGGTCCGTTTACTGACGGTGATCCCTTCAAATGAGTAGAGACTTGCCAACGGCCGAACTCTGATGTATCCTCTCATTGGCTGGTGACTTCTACGGGGCCCGTAGAGAGAGCACATATAAAGAACCAACCATTCTGGACGGGACCCTGGATGGGTCGGTGGTAGCCCGGGCTCGATGGGCCAAAGGCTTACGCCGACCCCAAGGCACCCACCTGGTGCATAGGTTCTGTTATTCGCTACCCCTACGACCCCGCGGTGCACCAGCCTCTTTTTACGACCGAGGACCCACCGGGGTCCTTTCATCTATCCATTATCCATGCACGATGGGGTTGGGCTTTAGAAATAGTGGATCTTCAGGTATTTCAAGAGCTCCCCGGCCAATTTCTCGCTCATCCCCCTCACCGCGGCGATCTCCTCAACCCTGGCCTTGCGGATCTTCTTCAGGGAACCGAAGGCGTCCAAAAGCGCCCCGCGCCTCTTCGGCCCGATGCCGGGGATCCTTTCCAGGATGGACTGCAACCCCTCGGAACGGCGGAGTTGCCGGTGGAAACGTAGGCCGAAGCGGTGGGCCTCGTCCCTGACCCGCTGCACCAGATGCAACGCCGGCGAGTCCGCCGGCAGACGCACCGGAGTCGCGCGCCCAGGCAGGTA
>DAOVLG010000107.1 GCA_030631385.1 Candidatus Coatesiibacteriota bacterium
ACGGTGACCGCCGCGGCGGTCGCCGAGATCAGGGCCGAGGGCGTCCCGGGCGGGGTCGGATCGGTGAGTGAGCAAGGCAAGAATCAATGACCCCGAATCTGAGCCACTCATCCAACGCCGCGAAGAACATCGAAAAATATGACTAAGTAACGCTGTTACCCGAATCGCCGGCGGTGGCACGATTCTTGGCGAATTCGCAACCCCTCGTTCATTCGTCGGTCTGCCGGGGCAACAATCGCGCCACCGCCTGAGTTATCACACCCAGACCCTTTCCCCCGAAGGGGGCGAGGGGACAAGAGGAACCCCCCCCCCTAACCCTCCCCCCAAAGGGGAGAGGGGACATAGGGCAAAACCAAAGAAAAAACCACCCCGCAACCGGATATGCGCGTAGATGATCAGCAAGAGGAAAAGCTCGGCGCTGAAGACCGCCGTCGTCAAGCTGCAGGACGAGGCCGAGGACCTTCTGGCCCGCCTGGTGGCCATCCCCACCGTGAACCCACCCGGCCGGGAATACCCCCGCATCGTGACCCTCCTCGGTAAGGAGCTGGAGAAGGTGGGGGGCACCATTCAGGTGTTCTTCCCCACCGAGGCCGAGGTGCGGGACCTCTTCCCCGATTCCGGCGGCCTCCCCCGACCGAACCTGGTGGGCAAACTGCATCTCGGCCGGACCAAAACCCTCCACCTCAACGGTCACTACGACGTGGTCCCGCCGGGCGAGGGATGGGTCCGGGACCCCTTCATACTGCGTCGCGACAGCGAGTGGCTGCGCGGCCGAGGTACCGGGGACATGAAGGGGAACATCACCGCCTACCTCTTCGCGCTGAAGGCCCTCCAGCAGATCGGGCTGGAGCCGTCGTGCAACCTCGAGTTCAGCCTCGTTCCCGACGAGGAGTCGGGTGGCGCCTGCGGCCTCGGCTGGCTGGCGAAACAGGGCGTACTGAAGGCGGACGCCGCCCTCTTCGAGGGACACTCCGGCCCGGCGGTGACCATCGCCAACAAGGGGGTCCTCTGGCTGGAGATCCTTGTCCGGGGACGCGCGGGACACGGAAGCCGCCCCTACGAAGGGGCCAACGCCTTCGCGGGCGCCGTCGCCGTGGCCAAGGGACTCCTAGACTCCACCCCGGAGCTCTGCTCCGTCAAGAGCGAACTACCCGTCGCCCGCACCGAGGACGCCTACGGTGTGATGACCCTCGGTGGAAGGGTTTCGACCAGCGCCCAGAAGGTGAACGTCATCCCCGGCAAGTTCTCCTTCACCATCGACCGGCGCCTGTTGCCCGAGGAGGACCACGAGCGGGTTCAGGCCGAGATCGAGGAGTACGCCCTGGGGTTCCTGCCCGACGACGAGGGCCTGAGCCTGGATATTCGGCGGATCGAGCTGGCCCGCGCCGTGGTCTGTCCGGACGATTCAGAGCTGGTGCGGACGCTGGCCGGGGTGGTGGAGGAGGTTTACCAGGAAAAGGCGGAGCGGCGCCTGAGCGCCTTCTTCACCGACATGCGCCACCTGTCGCAGAGGGGCGTCCCCTGCTGCGGGCACTCGGTCCGGTCGGAGAACATCCACGGACCGAACGAGGTGGTGCATCGCGAGGACCTTCTCGATTCCACCTTCGCCCTGGCACTCCTCTACGCATCCTTCGGAGCCTAGCCCCCACTTGCGCACACCCTCACCCGGTGGTATATTTACCGGGGCCACACCCGGGGGCGGGTTATCCGGGGGCCGGGGCAATCGTGTAATAGGGGGGGCGGATTATCCGGGGGCCGGTGTTATTGGTACAAAAATGCGACGAGTGCTGAATGGGGGCGGGTTATCCGGGGGCCGATGTTGGCCGGGGTTACGTAAGGGGCGACGATCGGGGTTTCCCCGGTGAAAGGCCCCCGCCGGTGCTCCAAGCGGTTCAACCCAGAGAAACCCGGTAAAAAGTAGAACGGGAAGCGCCCGACTCCTTCATCGCTAAAAGCCGTCGGCGGCACATCTTGCCGATCGTCCAGCAAACGGTGAAGTATGGCAGAAACATACATCTACGTTAACGGAGAGAGCTACGGACCGCTCTCGGTCTCCGAGATCAAGAAGTGGGCCGAGGAGGGGCGCCTGGGACCCGACGACCAGGTCTGGATTGCGGCCCGCAACGAGTGGGTCCCGGCCCGTAACGTAGCCCAGTTCAAGCGGATCTTCGATGAGAAGGGGATCACCGGCGAGGGCGGCCCGGCCTCCGAGGGCCTCCTGGTGAACATCAACGGCGAGCAGTTCGGTCCATACCCCGCGACCCAGATCATCTCGTACATCCAGGAAGGGAGGATCAGCCGCAAGGACTATGTCTGGATCGAGAGGCAGAACAAGTGGTTCGAGCTGGAGAAGATCGTCCAGTTCCGTCAGGCCTTCGAACGGCAGGAAGCCCACCCCGTCATTGAGGAGACGGAAACCGAGGAGGTCCCTGAGATCCCTGAGGTGGCCGTCGTTGAAACCTTCCCCGACACCGAGACCACCCCCGTCTTCGAGCCCACCGACGAGGAGGTGGCCCCGCCGGTCGAGTTGGAGGAGGCCGAGGTTCCGGTTCCCGACAGCGACTGGGCCGACTTTGCCGCCGAGACCCGGGACGAGGAGGAAACCGCAACTACACAGACCCAGCCGATCGTGTCCGACACCGACATCATCTCCCGGGTCTTCGCCGATGATCTGCCGGGGGGCGGGGGCGCCATCGGCACCATCGGCTCCTTCGTCGAGAGCCTGGAGGAACAACCGCTCAGGGAGCGGGTCGCGGAGATTGACCCCCGCGATCTGCCCCTGATGAAGGCCAACGCCGCGAAACGTTTCGGCGGGCTGATCTGGGACTTCGTCATCTGCTTCAGCTTCATCGCGGTGCTGGGCATCATCTTCCACATGCTCGATAAGGCATTCGCCGACTTCTCGGTCAAGGTCTTCAACCCCAGCGACACCCTCGGGGTCCTCGAGGGGGCCGGTTTCCTCGCCAACCTCTCCAAGACCTTCGTCTTCATCTCACTGGGCGTCATCGCCTTCTACCTTCTGTTCCGCGACGCCCTCTTCGGCCGCCGGTCACTGGGCAAGCGCCTGGCGGGTCTCCGCGTGGTGGACCGCGTTAAAAAACGACCGGCGAGCTTCGGCAAGCTGGTGCTGCGGAACCTCACCGTGGTGACCCTCGCGCCTCTGGTGATCGAGTTCATCCTGGTGCTGGCCGATCACAAGGGGCTGCGAATCGGCGACCGCATCGCCCGGACCCAGGTCGTGGATACCAACATCTGACAGGGGGACCGAGGCGGCCCAACCTGGCGGCGGTAACCGTCGCCGGAGTAGTTGCCATCCCGGCCCATAGATTTTATAGTCCGAACGACAGGCTTAAAACCAACATAAAAACTAAAAGAAGCTCAATCCCAAAGAGGGTGGAAATGAAGTTAATTACAGCAAGAACCACATTATTCCGCAATATTGTCGATTCGACACTGATCGAGATTGATCCATCTGTCACTTGCCTAATTGGCAAAAACGAATCGGGAAAAACGGCTTTTCTTGAATCCTTATACAGCTTAAAACCAGCATATACCACCAACTTAAAACCTGATATCACGCGAGATTATCCTCGTTGGAGAAAGGTCCGAGACGAACGAGAAGGTGATCTTGAAAATGTATTCCCCATTGAAGCAACCTTCCAAGTTGAAGAGCACGAACTTCCTTGTGTATCAAAATTGTTAAACATACCTTTACCTGAAACTGTCCAAATATTAGCAAAGAGATCATATGGCTCGAAATACTCTTTGATTCTCTTAATTACCGAATCTGACCTTGTAAACGTCCTTATCGAGAACGATCAGATCCCAGATGCTCTCCACAAGCAGATTGAGGGTGTAAATTCAATCAGTGAATTGAAATCGAAATCCAATACATTTTTGGCAAGTCTTGATAAAAGAAATAAAGATGCGAAAATTACTAATAAATTTGTAACTTTAATTACTCGATCTGAAGATGTCTTAAGAGGAAAATTATCCGAGGAAGAATATCAAGGAATTTATAATCTTCTTCCAAGTATTTTTTATTTTAGTGAATATAGTCCATTAAAAGGACGGTTAGATCTCACAGACCTTCTTAAGAAAAAACCAGAGAACCTTAAAAACTACGAACATACAGCTCTTGCATTTTTAAAATTTGTTGGAGTAGAAGGCCCTGAGTTTATGGAAGAGGATTTTGAGGATCGAATTGCAGAGTTAGAGGCGGCAGCAAACGAGGTTTCTAGGCAGGTTTTTGAGTATTGGACACAAAATCAAGATCTAATTGTGAATTTAACTGGAGATGCAGAAATAATAGAAACGCACCATGGTCTAGATGTTGTTCACCGTTTTGTTGACATCAGGCTAAACGATCTACGTCATCAAATGACGACAAATTTCGAAACTCGATCATCCGGTTTCCAATGGTTCTTTTCCTTCATTGTAGCATTCTCTGAGTTTGAGAATGATCCAAATCTAATTATATTGCTTGACGAGCCAGGGTTAGGTTTACATGCAAAAGCACAATCTGACTTGCTGAGATACATCGAGGAACGCCTTTCAAAAAAATGTCAAGTAATATATACGAGTCACTCACCTTTTACTGTTAATCCTAAACATTTAGAACGAGCTAGATTAGTTGAAGACCTAAGTAGTCGTGAAAACCCTGATATCGGCACAAAAATAACATCTGATGTCATGTCAGTGAAGAAGGATACGTTATTCCCTCTTCAGGCTGCCTTGGGATATGACCTTGCTCAAAATCTCTTTGTCGGGGGATTTAATCTGATTGTTGAAGGACCATCGGATTTTATATATCTTTCCCTCCTTTCTGAGCGCATGGAAGAGTTGGGAAGAACATCATTAGACTCTAGATTCATTATAGTACCAGTTGGCGGTGCTGATAAAATACCTACATTTATTGCTCTTCTCGGTTCTCGTGTCGATATCACAGTCCTCGTGGATGAATCTCTCTCCCACCATCAGCGTATACAACATATGATGGATCATGGATTATTAGCCAATAATCAATTAGTAGCTATTTCTCAAATTACTCAAAGTCCGAATTTAAAAATTGAAGACCTCTTCACTCCTGGAGAGTATATTCGTATTTATAATGAGGCTTTTAGTGATGATGATGATATTAAGGTCTCAGACCTATCTGGGAATGATTCAATTCTACAAAAGATTATAAGAAAGCGCGGATCTGATTTTAACCACCTACACCCAGCCCTATCATTGCTAAGAAATCGCGATTCACATCTCAACAAACTTTTTGAAAGTACATTGGATCGATTCGAAAAACTTTTCAGATTATTAAATGAAACACTAAATCGGTAATAATCAAAGATCTAAACGTTACTAATGTCAATCATCAAACTATACGAACGGGGCGAGCCGATGGGCTTGCCCCCCGGTTTAGGCGGGTGATGAGGGAAGAATCTGCGGGGAGAGGTTTGAAGGGGGCGTCGGGCGGAAGGTGGCCGGCGGCGGTCCTGGCGGCGCTTCTTTCGCTGATCGTCTACTGGGCGACCGCGGCGCCGGGGACGCTCTTGCAGGAGAGCAACTACGACCTCACCGTGGCGGCGGTGAGCCTGGGCTGCGCCCACTCACCGGGCTACCCGCTCCACACCCTGGCGGCCCATCCCCTGGTGACGTTACTGGCGGGGCACCCCGCCCTCGCGACCAACCTGCTCTCGGGGTTGTTCGGTGCGCTGACGGTACTCTTCCTCACGCTGGCCCTCACCGAGATCGGACTGGCGGCGGGTGGAACCCAAAGACCCTGGGTGGCCCCCCTGGGCGCGCTCATCTTCGGCCTCTCCCGGACCTTCTGGACCCAGGCCTCCCTGACCGACGTCTACACCCAGCACTTTTTTTTCCTGGCGGCGGCGCTCTACGTCGCCCTGCGGGCCCGTCGCCTCGCCCTCGCGGAGGATGCCTCGGGGAGGGAGACGGTCACGGCGGGCCTTCTGACCGGTCTATTACTGGTCAGCCACAACGCCGGCTACAGCTATCTCCCGGCGCTGGTGCTGATCCTGTGGCCGGCCCTGAAAAGATTGAAGGCCCCGGGTTGGGGCATGACCATCGCCGCCCTCGGGTTGGGCCTTTCCGCCTACCTCTACCTCCCGATCCGGGCCTCCACCGGACCGCTCATCAACTGGGCCTCACCCGACAACCTGTACGGGTTCTCTCGCAGTCTGAGCCAGGCGGTATACGCCGATACCCCCCTGATCCGCAGCCTAAGCCGGCTGTGGGGCCAGATCGCCTGGATCGGGCGGACCTGGTGGCTGGAGCTGGCGCCGGGGGTGATCCTCCTCGGAATCGCCGGTCTGTTCACGCTCACCTCGAGGGGGAAGCGGCAGATATTCACCGGGATACTCCTGCTCTGGCTGCTGCCGGCGGCGCTGCTCCTGGCGATCCGCAACTACCCGGTATCCCAGCTCCTGGGGTCCGGCGAGACCTTTCTCATCACCGGGGCCCTC
>DAOVLG010000534.1 GCA_030631385.1 Candidatus Coatesiibacteriota bacterium
ATACCGTGGGGAATCCCCACATAGAACACGCCGAAGAATAAACGCAGCAGCAGGAGCCCGCGGGAGATCTTCTCCGGTCGGTTGAAGGTGAACTGTAGGTCTCTCATGGTTCCTCCTATCGGTTTGTGGCTTTGATGGCGTCCCAGGAGGTCTCGACGACGGCTACGCCGCCCTCGCCCAGCCACCAGCAGGCGTTGGCCGCCATCAGATCGCCGTCGCCGACCCAGTTGTGGGGCCGGGGGTGACAATAAACAACCCAATCGAACTTATTACGAGGTCTCGATTGATCACTCGATCCCACGCCTCTCCTCGAAGAGGATGATGAGGTCTATCTCCTCCGGGACGACGCCGGCGCGGAGGTTGCGGCTGACGCTCTCGAAGTAGCCGGTCTCGTAGAGCTCTCGCACGGCGGCGAAGACCTCGCGTGAATCGAAGGACGCGCCGACGAAGAGGCCGTGGGCGGCCAGGATCGCCTCCACCACGTCCACCGGGGTGTTTACCAGGCCCCGGAGTTCGATGGCGCCCAGCGCGGCCGACTCCCCGGTCACCACCTCCAGCTCCAGGGAGACCGCCCGGCCCTCGAACTGCTTCTCGGTGCGCACGCCGAGGGAAACCCCGCCGACCGGCCTGCCGTGGAAGTAGTCGCGGATCCGCTCCAAGCCTTCACTCACCGTCTCCTCGGCGTAGGGTTCACCCGGCTTGAGGCCGAAGGCCTCCAGGATGCCGTCCCGCTCGTCGTTGGCGTTGCCGTCCAGGGTGATCTGGCTGATAACCGGTCCCGTGGGCGGAGCCTCCACCTTCCTTTTGCGGACGTACTCGAGCAGGCTCAGCGTATCCCCGTCGTCGGGCCGGATGTCCAGGGCCCGCTCCAGGTAATCCTCCGCCGAGCCCCAGTCGCTGATCACGGTGTAGATGTAACCCACCCGCTGGTTGGCGACGAAGTCGTCGGGAATCCGGTCCAGAACGCGGGTGTAGTGCACGTAGGCGTCACCGTAGTTCTTGGCCCAGATCACCAGAAGATCGGCCAGGTTGGCGTTGGCCTCGAGGTTGTCCGGCTCCAGGGAGAGGGCGTAGCGGAACTGGTCCACCGCCTCCTCGAAGCGCTCGGTCACCATGAAGATGTAGCCCAGGTTGACCCGGGCGAAGACGTAGTCGGGCCTCTGCTCCACGGCCTGG
>DAOVLG010000039.1 GCA_030631385.1 Candidatus Coatesiibacteriota bacterium
AGATCCTCATAGCTGAGACCAACGAGGGGTGAGAGCATGGCGGCGGCCAGGGAGACCTCGTCCCTCCGATCGGCGATGGCGGAGAGGATGGAACGGAGCCACTGGGCCTCCTCGCTGGCGAAGACCCCCGAGCCCCGGGCCACGGAGTAGGAACCGGCCAATCCTTGGGCGTCCAGGGCCGCGGCCAGTAGCATCAACTGCTTGCCCTTCCGGGCCATGACGCCCACCACCGGCCCGGCCCACCCGTCGCTCTGGCGGTAGGGCTCGGGTTGGGGAAAATCGTCTACACCGCCCTGGAGAATGTCGGCGATCACGCCGGCCGTCACCAAGGCCTCCAGGGCCTCGGCCCCACTTTTTACCCCGGAGGTAAGGGCGTAGGTGTTTACGAGGGTAACCGAACCACCCTCGCCGTCCGTTCGTTTCTCCTCCATCCACTGGGGCTCCACGGCGGTCGAGAACTCCGGGCGGGACTTCAACAGCCCCCCATCCGCGGAAAACAGGGAGGTGAAGAAAGGGTTGACGAAATCCAGGACACGCCGCCGGGAGCGGTAATTATCCTTGAGCAGAAGGGAGAAGAAGCCGGGGACCGTCCGCAGCTCCTTCTCGGCCCGAAGGAAGACCGTGTTGTCGCCGCCCCGGAAACCGAAGATGGCCTGCTTTCGGTCGCCGACGATGAAGAGGGTGCGGGAACCGCGGCGGGCCTCATCATCACGGGGGAGCGCCAGGGCGCGGATGATCTCCCACTGCCTAGGATCGGTGTCCTGAAACTCGTCTACGAGGAAGTGATGATACCGCTTCCGGAGCCTTCTCACCAGGGCCCGATCCTCGCGCAGCCCCTCCAGCACCTTGTTCAAGAGGTCGTCGTAATCGGTGGCGTTCCCCCTCACCTTCAGTTCGTCGTAGGTCTGGATGACCCGGCTCATCCACCGGAGCAGCATCCGCGCCAGCTCGAAGCCCTGGCGCTCCCGTTCGAGCAGGTAGAGCGTTTCGGGTAACGCTTCGGTTGCCAGATGCCGGATTTCAATGAAGGGGTTCCGGTCCCGCAGGGCCTTACACTTGGACGCACCGGTCTTGAAATCAGAAAGCCAGAGGAGCCCTTTCAACGTCTCTGTGGGTTCGTCAATCCCACCCTCGAAGAGCGGCGCCAGACAACCAAACACCCGGTGAAGGGTCGCCAGGGCGTCGGAGTCCGGCCCCAGCTCCTCCGATCTCGGCCAACCCGCCTTACCGCGGAGGTACTCCACCGCGGCGGTGTCCTGAAGCAACCTGCCGGTGAACCTCCATAGCTCCTCAACTCGCTGCCCGAAATCGTCGAGGACGGTTTCGAGAGCGTCGCTGATCACGCCCCGCATCGCCTCGAAGCCCCGTTCCACGACTGCGCGGACCCGGGCAAGCTCCCAGCGCTTCGAGAGGAGGTTATGGGTGATCCTCCGCAAGTCCCTCCGCGGCACCCCGGCCTCCAGCAGCCGGGCCAGGGGGCTATGAAGCGGCTCGCTGGCCCAGGCGGCGGCGTTCTCCGCCCTCTCCCGCAGGCGCAGAGCCTCGGCGCTGTCCAGCTCGGCGAAATCCGGACGCTCCGGCATCAGGACGGGCTCCTCCACCAGCACCCGGCGGCAGAAGGAGTGGATGGTGCCTATGTGGCCGTCGGTGAGGCGGGAGCGAGCCTCGAAGAGGCGTCTTCTCTCTTCCTCGGTGAGTGGATTGTCCTCTAACACGCCCTCCCGCAACGCCTCGGCGACTAAAGAGTCAATCCGCTCGCGTAGTTCGGCGGCGGCCTTGCGCATAAAGGTCATCACCACGATCCGACGCGGCTCGACCCCGACGTGCAACAGACGCAGGTAACGGGCCACCAGCACCGTGGTCTTGCCCGAACCGGCGCCCGCCGAGACGATACCGGATCGTCCGACGTCAGCGGCGTCGAGCTGTTCGGGACTGAGGTTACGCATGTTCGTCAACCTTCATGACCGCCAGCGCTATCCTGCGGTCAAAGGGACCCCCGCCGCAGAGATCCGCGAAACCGCAGTACCGGCAGTGCACATCGCTCGCACCCTCGGCGGGGTGGAACTCGCCCGCCTTGATCCCCTCCCAGGCCGTGAGCGCCAGCCCCGCGGCGCGTTCCAACCAACCGGAAGCCGCGTTGTAGTCGAGCTCCTTGTTCCCCTTCGCCCGCAGGGCCACCTGTTCGACCAGGACCCCCTTCTCCAGATGGGCGTACCTGGGATCGTCGGGCGCAAGATGGCGGTTTTTCAGGGCGACGACGGCCCCCCTGACCCGTTGGACCGAACCCCCGGCGATGTTGGCTAGGGCGGCCAGTGTATAAAGTGCGAGCTGAACCGTCCGGTCTCTGCGCACATCGGCGGGCCTCGGGTAACCGCCACCGGTCTTGTAATCGAAGACGGAGAGGCTCCCGGAGCTCCGGTCGTAATCCACCCGGTCTATCCTCCCCCGCAGGACCAGTTCGTCGCCCAAGCGTAGAGGGGGGTCGGCGCCGGCGTAGCCGAACCGGTACTCCAGATGCTCCGGTGAGGCCGGCAAGGTCCGGATGGCGTATCGCTGGATCGCCAGAGCGCCCCGGAGCACACCGGCGGGAGCATCGGAGTCGGGATCGGTCAACCCATCCACGAGATCGGACCGCTGGGCGTCGAGGGGCGCCGGTGCGTTTACCAGGCCGTTCACCAACTGCTTACCGGGGGACGGGATGGAGCCCGGTGAGAGTAACCCCTCGCCGATGAAGGCCCACTCCGCCGCGACACCCATCCGTTCACAGGCCTCCGCCCAGTTCTCCCCGCCGATCTCACCCCCGTCCCAGGGCGCAAGCCCCCGCCCACCCCTTGCCGGCCGGCCGGCGAAGAAATACTCCAAGGCCCGGTGGGCCACACGGCCGATGACGTTCGCCTCCACCTCGTCCTCCACCTCCGGCAGACGACCGAGGTTCATCACGTGGGCGAGGAAGAACCTCCGCGGGCAGGCGAGATAATCCTCCAGCTCGGTGACGTTGCGTTTCGGAGAAAGGTCTTGACAAAGGGCTACGCTCACCAGGCCGTCGAATGCCGTGGGCTCGTCACCCCCCCGTCGGCCCATCACCGCCGAACCATGCCCGATGGCCGCGCGTAGAGGGGCGGGCAGGTTCGGATGACCCGGCCTCACGACGGCCAGCTCGGCAGTGCAGGTCGGGGCCAGATCGGGATCACCGCCCGGGGAACGGCGGAGTGATTCCTCCCGGTGAAGTCGCAGTAAATCGGCCAGGGGCGGCGCCGGCCGATTCTCGCCGGACAGCCCGTTGCGTGGGTAGGAAAGCCAAAGCTCGCGTGAACGCAGAATCAGGCGGCTGAGGAGGTACACCGACTCATCCCTGGGCTCCGGCTCACGCTCGCGCAGCTCTCGGGGCAAAAGGGAGGGGGGGCGCTTAGGTGGAAAGTCATCGTTGGTCAGGCCCAGGAGAAACACCTCGCCGTGGGGCAGACCGAGGGTGTCCCTCAACTCGTATACGGCCACCCCCGTGTCCGGCCCGGGAACGCGCACGGACCGCGCGGCGATCTCAGACTCCACCAACCGACGAAGCTCGGCCAGACCGGTGAGCCTCCGATAAAGATACCTATCACTGAAGCGGACCACCCGGAGCACGCCGTCCAACGCCTGCCGGAGTTCGTACCAGGCCCGCATCACCGCCTCGATCCGCCGGCGCTCGCTGATCGAGGTCAGGGAATCACCTCTGGCCGTGGAGAGTCGGAGGTGGGAGAGCGCCCTCCCGACCAGGTTTTCATAAACGCGGCGGCGCCGGAGCTCAGCGAGGATCCCGGTAACAAGCTCCTCGATCGGGGTCTCCGGGTGGCGAAGTTTATCCAAGCCTTTCTCCTCCGCCACCATCGTAGCCAGCTCGAAGAGCCGGGCCCGGGTCTCCTCAATCCAGCCCCTCCACTCCGCCCGTTCCGCCCCATCCTTGGGCCGCTTGTAGCCGAGGTAACCACACAGGGGGATCAGCCAGCTCTGCTTCAGACGCTCATCCAATCCCATCTCCGGATTCCAGTCCCGGGGAAGACCGGTTATCCGGGCGTAGCGGGCCAACCGGTCAAAGGCGCCTGGATCGAGAACGCCCTCCACCCCCCGGGCGAACCAGAACCCTCGGGGGTCCTCGCCGGGAGGGGGTGCTGGGAGGAGGGGTGACAGTTCCCGGAACGCCTCCCGCACCTCCGCCGGTTTGGGCAGCCGGGGCGGATCAACCGCCGGATGCCCCCAGTAGGCGTGAAGCTCGGCACGACCGGGACGCTGGAGGTAGTCGAGAAGAGCCCGCAGGACCTGGGCGGGGGCGGTCGCCCCCAGGGGCTCACCCGCGGGCATGGAGAAGGGGATCCCGCGCGCGGCCAGCTCCGAGGCCAGCACACCCGCGTAGGGATCGAGGGTCGGCACGACGATCTGGAAGCGGGAGAGGTTCGCCTCTTTCCCGTTACCGGCATGTGATAAAACCCTGGTCTTGATCTCCCGCACAACGCGGACCACCTCGTCCCGGCGGTCCCAGGCCACCCAGGGATGCACCCCCACACCGGACCGTTCGGGCCGATGACCGTCGTTGTAGAGCCAGGATACCAGGGAGAAGCGCTCCGCATCGGGGGGGTGACCGTAAGTGAGCTTACCGAGGGTGGAAAGCGTCCGCAGGGCCTGCGCGATGAAACGACCGGACGGCAGGCTCTCGGAAAGATAACGGACCCGGTCTTCGTAGATGATCCGGAGGTCACACCGCCGGTCAAGCGCCCGGAGGAACCCCAGCTCGACCGCACCGTGGATGGCGGGATAACAGAGGACTACGGATGTGGGTGTCGAAATCGCCCCGTCGAGCAAAAATTCCGTTACGTAACCGTAGAGTTCGATCATTTCGCAGGCGTGGAGCGAGTCGAGCTTTTTCCGCCGCAGCTCCTTCAGCTGGATAAGATCAGCCAGGCGGCCGTCCCCCGCGCCGATCTCCCCCTCCACTCCGACCAGGCGCCTCAGCGCCTCGGCCACCGGGGCGGCGATCCCCTCCACCGCCCGGTGACCCTCGGCGACAAAACGCCGGAAGTAGGGAAGGTCGTCGGGATGCTCCTCGAGCAGCCGGGCGGCGAGGATGACCGGCTCGTTCCGTTCCAGTACGAGGGGCGGGTCGGGGGTGCTTTGCGCTAGCCGCCGCACCGCCTCGTCCAGGGTCAGAACGAGGACGCCCGGACCCGCAAAGGAGCGGTCGGCCAGTTCACGCTCCAGGGCCCTGCGCAGCGAACCGCGGACCGTAAGAATCCAGCAGTCGCCGGTCAAATCGAGACCCCCGACGAAATCGAAGGGAACCATCGACGAACCCCCGCGGCCCTAGTATACCAGAGGGGCGCTCCTTGTCACTCAGGACAGTACCGTGGTAAAATCCGCCGACGCCGCCACCCTCTAATCCCGGGAGAACACCCGTGGACTACCGCATCGAGCCGCTTACAGCGGAACGCCTCGACGATTACATCAAGCCCTGCTGGGTCCCCGGCGAGGAGCTCGAGGAAGGGGCGCGTCTGAAGAAGGAATTGATCAGGGGTCAACTCGACCAGGGGTTCATCGGGCGTATCCTCTACGTCGAGGGCAACCCGGTGGGCATAGCCGAGGCCCTGCCCATCGAGATCGCACCCTTCAAACTGGCCGGGGAGCGGACGGCGGTTCTCCACTGCATCCGGGTCAAGCCGGATTGGCAGGGGCGCGGGCTGGGCAGGGCGCTCATCGAGGAGGTCCACCGCTCGATCCACCCACAAGCCCTGGCCGTATTCGGCTTCGACTATGCCGGTTTCATGCCCGCCGAGTTCTTCACCCATCTCGGTTTCGTCGAGCTCGAGGAGAGAGACAACATCAAACTACTCTACCTGCCCCCCGAGGATACACCAACCGAGGAACCGCCCCGAATCCGTTGGCTGCCCCGTAACCACAAACCCGTCCTGAGACCGGGAAAGCTGGTCGTCGAGGTATTCGTGGACAACCACTGCCCCTACGCCAGCCTGATCGCAACCCGGGTGATCTCGGTGGCCGGAGAGCTGGATCCCGGACGAATCGAGGTCCTGGTACACGACGTCAGCCTACGCGAGGACACCCTGCGTTTGGGAAAATCCCTCGGGGTCTTCGCCAACGGAGAAGAGCTCTTCATCGGTCCCCTGCCCAGGGACGAGGTCCTGGAGATCCTGAAGGACAAGCTGGATGAGCTGGGTTTTTAACCGGTCCAACCCGATGGAAAAAAACGGGATCACCTTTATTTCGGACCGGCCGAGGAGGGTTTCCCGCAGGTAGTTTAACTCGTTTGGATCCTCGCGGTGGTTGAAGCATAGGTGGACCGTGGACGGTCGTCTCGCTTCATTCGTCCCCTCGCCCCTCTGGGGATAGGGCTGAGAGGAACTGTAGAGGCAGGCCTCTATTGCCAGCACACATAAACGATTCTACGCCTGCCATCCGCCACATCGGTACCTTCAACAACCGGCGGGATGACATACCCCCAACCGACGCAACTACAAATACACGCCGTTGCTAGTTCTTAAAAAACAGCTTATCTAAAAACCAGCCCCCGAGGGCTGGTTTCGCATTTGTTATGGTTGTGACCTACTCCGCCGAAACAGGCTCCGGCTCGGGCAGGAGCGGTTCAAAGCTGATGGGATCCTCGAGCTCGGGGTTGAGCTGTTGGCTAGACTCGATGAGCCCATCGGGGATTAGGGGGATCTCGAGTTCTGTAACTTCGATCCCCTTCTCCTCGATCTCCACGGCTACCGGGAAGACCGGCAGACGGCGGCTTCTGATCGGATCCTGATCCCCCATGATGTAGAGCTCGGGATCAACGTTCACCCCGTCGCGGAGGACCTCGTAGTGCAGGTGGTTGCCGGTGGAGCGCCCGGTGCTGCCCACGGTGGCGATCACCGCGCCGCGGCGGACGACGTCCCCGGGTCTGACGAAGATATTGGAGCAGTGCCCGTAACGGGTCTGGAAGCCGTACCCGTGGTCAATGCGCACCAGAAGTCCGTAGGCGCCGGCCCGTCTGCACACGACGACGACGCCGGCGGCGGCGGCCAGGATCGGCGAGCCGTGCGGGGCGACCAGGTCCACGCCGTTGTGGAACTCTATGCCGAAATGAATCGGATCACGCCGATAGCCGAAACCGGACACGTTGCGGCCGTTGGGAACCGGGTTGACCGAGGGGAAGTGAACCAGCATGTCATCCTGACCACGGGTGAGCCGGAGCAGCTCGCCGAACTGGTTCAACTGGCGATCGAGGATGGCCCTCGTCCGCTGAAGGTCCACCTCCAGCTGGTTACCCCGGGTCAGCGCCTCCCCCAGCTCGGGACCACCGATACCGGCCTCGTCCGCCAAACCGGGGGCGAAGCCGCGGATCAACCGAAGGGTGTCGTTGACGTCCTCCAATTCCCAGGTCCGGTCCACCATATCCTGAAGCCGCCCCCCTCCCTGAGTCAGACTCTGCCGCTGACGGACATCCCGGTAAGCCAGTCGGAGAAGCTCCCCGTGCTGATGGAGACGGACGAAGTAGGAGAAGGTGAATACTACGATGCCGATAATTGCGACTACGACTAGAAACCCCAGACCACACAGGAGGGCCGCCGAGAGCCGGGACCGGCGGATGCCTCGCCCACGGTGGCTCTCAACTAAAATCGTAAATCCCCGGAGCTTCAACGGATAAACCTCTGCCGATTAACCCTCGAAACGGATTCCAAGGCGTTAGTATCCAAATCTACCGACGAGTGTAACATATGCGCTGTGTCGAGTTCAACTTTGCAGGATGTAAATTCTTTACCTGAATAGCCTCCACTTAATATATATAACAAAAAAGGGACCTTGACAAGACCCCTAAGCCCGCACCTTAGAGATAGTCAGCTTAAAATGGTGGGACAAAACGAGGTTGGATTAGCCCCTCTCCCGCCGCGAGCGCACCTCGTGGATTGTCAAGCTCAGAATAATGAGGCCGACCCCCACCACCACACAGGAGTCGGCCACGTTGAAGGTGGGCCAGGTGTAGCTGCCCAACCTGACGTCCAAGAAATCAATCACGGCGCCCAGACGGATGCGGTCAATCAGGTTGCCGACCGCCCCGCCGAGGATCAGACCGAAACCCCAGAGTTGCAGCTTATCCAGCCCCCTTCCCAGACCGAGCCAGGCGACAAGCGCCACCGAGGCCAGGGCCTGGATCGCCATAAAGATATAGGCCATGCTCGGTACGTCACCCAGGAAGCCCCAGACGACGCCGGTGTTCAGACTGTGCACCAGGTTGAAGAAACCGGGGATGACGACGTAACCGTGACGGTAGGGGATGGTGAGCTCCACGGCGATCTTGGAGGCCTGATCCACGATGAGCGCCCCCAAGGCGATCCAGAGCGACAGGCTCCGCCCCCTGAGATTGCCGCCAAAAGTCTTCCAACCGGGCCAGGGCACTAGCCCAACCTCCTCAACACCTCTGCACAGCGTTTACAAACCTTGGGCCCATCGGTCGGGCTATCAACCAACTCCTCCACATGCCAGCAGCGCGGGCATTTCTCACCTTTCGCTTTTGTGATATCAATCCCAATCACATGAGTAGTAGCAACTTTATTTTCCCCTTTTGGAAGTATCGTGTACTGAATCCAGGGTGCTTCAATCTGTTCTTTCGTTTCATCAGTGGGGTTGCCAATTGTGACTGATGAGACAATAAACAGATCCTTCAAGTTATCCTCACCTAACAACTTTAATCGTTCATAGCTTTCCTTACTATCCGGAATAAGCTCAACTGCTGCTTCTAGTGAGTTATGTCCCTTAGAACGGAAAACTTCCATGAAGGTGTTAAAACTAAATCCACCGTCTCGCATCTTTAGAAAGTGTTCCCAACGCTCCGCTAGCTTCTCATCTTCCCACTTAGTCAAATCAGGCCAGTCGGCGAGGTGTACTGACTCCTCGCGCTCGCCGGGCAACTGCTCCCAAACCTCCTCGGCGGTGAAGACGAGTATCGGCGCGGTCAAACGGGCCAGGGCATCGGCGATGACGTAGATGGCGGTCTGGGCCGCCCGGCGCTTCGGCGAATCGGTAGCCGAGCAGTAGAGCCGATCCTTCAGCACGTCCAGATACACCGCCGAGAGGTCCACCGCGCAGAAGTTGTGGAGCAGGTGGTAGACCCGGTAGAATTCCAGGTTCTCGTAGGCCTCCGTCACCTCTCTGGTAACCTCGGCCAGCCGGTGAAGCGCCCAGCGGTCTATCTCGAGGAGCCCCGACCGGTCAACGGTATGCTCGGCGGGATCAAAGTCGGAGAGGTTGCCCAACAGGAAGCGCCAGGTGTTGCGGACTCGGCGGTAGGCGTCGGTGTTGCGCCCCAGGACCTCGTCTCCGAGTATGATGTCGCTGCGGTAATCGGCCGAGGTGGCCCACAGGCGCAGGATGTCGGCGCCGTACCGTTCGATGATGGTCTCGGGCAGGATCACGTTGCCCAGGCTCTTGTGCATCGCCCGACCCTCGGAGTCCAACACCCAGCCATGGGTCAGGACCTTGCCGTAGGGCGGTTCGCCCCTGAGAGCCATACTGGTGAGGAGGGAGACCTGGAACCAGCCCCGGTACTGGTCACTGCCCTCCAGGTAGAGATCCGAGGGCCAAACGAGGCCGTCTTCGGTACGCTTGAGAACGGCGAAATGGCTGACTCCGCTCTCGAACCAGACGTCGAGGATATCGGTCTCCCGTTTGAAGCCGTTTCCGCCGCACTTCGGGCAGGCAAGCCCCTCAGGAACCAGGTTCTCGATGGGCTCGGTGAACCAGGCGTCCGTACCCTTCTGTGCCGCCAGGTCCCGGGCGAGGGCGGCCACGCGCTCGTCCAGTACGAGCTCGCCGCAGCCGGTGCAGTAGAGGCCGGGGATCGGCACACCCCACCGCCTTTGGCGCGAAAGGCACCAATCGGGGCGCAGTTCGAGCATGTTAATCATCCGCTCCCGGCCC
>DAOVLG010000243.1 GCA_030631385.1 Candidatus Coatesiibacteriota bacterium
CGTAGAGCATCTCCACGCCGTGCTTTAAAGCGAATTCTCGGCAGATGCGTTGGTTCTCGGCGACCTTGGTCACCTTGGCCGGGGCCTGGTAATCGAAGGTCATGGCGATCTTACCCGGGTCCGCCGGGCGGGCGTCGCCGAAGTGATCCTCGTACTCCAGGACGACGTTGGGCCCACCGAAGTCGCGCACCACCGCCAGGTCCACGTCAACCCACACCCGGTCCAGCGGGTTTACATCGCGCCCCGCCGCCCGGCTCAGAATCTTCTCGATGATCGTCTTACCTGGCATTAATCACTTACCTTGTTTATTCAAAATACTTAAACTCTTCAATTAAAATTCGATAAATCTCATCTAAAATCTTCTTCTTCCTTTCGTTGATCTCCTTAATCTGTTCATCAAGATCATCAGCACGTTTAACCTCGGCGAATTTTTTAATCTGGACAAGGCCCGAGTAAGGGGTGATGAAGTCGGGGTAATCAAAGTACTTAAAATACGGCTCTTCATCCAAACCAACATATTCAACCTTGCCACTAACGCAGTATTTAGTTTTCCATACTTCGTACAATTTACTAACCGAATCCACTAATACCCTCGCTAATTTAGGTCTTTTGACCACCTGGCTATCCAACGCCCGCGACCAGAAAGAATCGGGGTTTGTAGAACAGAGAGGGTTGTCAACAAATATTTCGGGGGCACCCTTTACGGGATTATCTGCTTCAAACTTCGTAACGACGCAGTTGTTTTCAGCCAAACCGAAGGCGAAACACAGCGAATGGAAATATCTTTCAAGTTTATCTGTAATATTGGGCATCCAGATGTCGTACTGGTTCGCCCAAAGTGGATACCCATGAACATTGAGCGCCTTAGTAAGTGCAAACCAAGTAAACAGCTTCTTAGCTGAATCAAGGTCATACGCACAGTAACCTCTGTTATCTGGAGGACCGTTTAGTAATCTAGTTCTATTTATTCCCTTAATGTCATTATCTAATCTAAACCAGACCCGTTCTTCGTGATTTGTTGAAAAACGACCGTCTTCTTTTGGCTTGATGCGAACCGGCGTCCCATTGTCCATAAAACCAATATATCGTGAATTGGTAATTCCATACGTTTTTTTATTCTTTCGACGGGGGTCTTCAAGGGGCAATCCACCCACCACCTCAAGTTGTAGCTCTGCTTTAGTTCTACTTCTTTTGAAATCATACATTTTCTGACCACACCACTGTTTGATGGTGGTTCTGTCCTGAGTAAATTTAATCGTCTTACTCCCTCGTACAATCCTTTGTACAGCCTTGTTTATCTCGTTTAACGGGTTCTGCCAGTTCAGAGATAAATCATCTTGTTGCAGGTTTGTATAATCTTTTAGCCTTATTACATTTTTATTGCCGCTCTTTTTGTAATTGTAGCTCCATATTGTGAAGGTAAGCGGCCATTTACCGCCTATTTTGAAAAACTCCCTGCTCGTCACCATAAAACCTTTTTCAAACTTGAAATGCCTGTCAAACTCTCTGCGGAAGGGTACGTAGGTTGGTCGGGGGATGAGCCAGGAGGTCGGCGTAAAAATCATAATAAGCGGTTTGAAATCTGGATTTTCACCGACTTGCAGCTTACAGATGTTGAGTATTTGCCCCAGGAAGGCGAGGTATCTTTCCTTACCCGCGTCCTTGCCCGTTAGCTCTAGAATGGATTCATCAATTACGTAATCGGCGCCGGTTGCCTTGCGGTATCTTTCATTTTCATCCGTGCTCTTGTAAGGTGGATTTAGTAGAAATGCGATTGGTTTATCAAGCCTTAAGTTATTCTCTTTCAATTCGTTTCTAATATGAGTCAAATATTCATCAGCCGTTTTATCGAGGAAGTTTAGTCCCTCCCCCAGTGTCGTTTTAGGTACGATGGTGAAGCCGATCTTTATTTGATCCTCGTCCGCCTTCATCCTTCGCTCGATAATTTTTAATAGATCAGGGTTTATCTCGGAGACTATTTTGTGTTTAAGATGATTACGCCAGCTTGTTACAAGATTTCCAGAGCCACCCGCCGGGTCAAGCACTATATACTTCTCGCTCAGCTTCTTTTCAAAGTAATGATGTTCAAACCACAGTGCGAATTTACTTAAGTTATGGTCAGTAAAGAATACGCCGTGTTGCTTTGTGTATTCGGGTTTTAATCTGGTTATGACCTCATCAAAACGACTGAAATAATAATCAACTGTTAACCCCGAACCTTCGTTGGTGAAGATATAATGATTTTCTACGAACTTGCGGAACTCAAAGTGATGTCTAGGGTTTACAAAGAACTCTTCACTCCTCCTTCTGCCGCTTTGTACATCAAGGAGAGCTGGTTTGCTTGGTGTGGGATCCGCGACAATTGAGGTTATGTCCCAGAATTTTATTATCGTGTAGAAGCAATGTATCGCTTCCATCGGGTCATCAAAGAAAGCCTTTAAAAGCTCGATTTTTTGAATGAAGTTTTGAGGATTTATTTGAAGCCGTACCGAATCTAAATTCTTTAATAAATCGGCAAACTCAGCAATACGGTAATTTATGTCTCCTTTAAACAACCCCTCGAAGTCGTCTGTTCTAAGACAATAAGTGGCTGATTTTATTATTTCCGTCTTTTGGCCCTTACTAGTCTTTCTCGCGTTAATCCTCCCTACTTCATTAGCCGCTTTCTGAGCGTTAGCTTTTTCAGCTAAATCTAGTACAAATTGTGGAATAGAGGATAACTTCCATAAGCCTATAAACTTATGCGTAATTACGCACACGGCTGAAAAATTCATCCCCTTCTTCTGATAATGTAGTACCTGATAAAAACCGGAAAGCCATTCTTCCGGTTCGGTTTTCAACTCTACACCGAGTTGAGCTTCGATATAAATATCTAATCCTTCCGCGTCGGTCTCCTTCCGAAAGGCCTTCTTTCCAAAAATTTTCTTAAACAAAGGAAATGCTAGATGGTCAATAGCCTTTTCAGAACTATCGCTTAGGAGATATTCTTTGAGCTGTTCTAAATGATTTTTCATAACAAAACCCTTGCTACTGAACGGTTCTTAAGTAGCCTATCTGGAGTAAACGGGGTATTTGCTGAGCTAATTTACTCAAACTCCTTCTTCAAGGCGTTGAACCAGGTGAAGTCGGCCTGGTGGATGATGATCGCCTCCGGGGTGCGCGGGGTGCGGTCCCCCTCGTAGGAGTGGGAGCCGATCATGTGGACGATCTTCACCGGCAACCCAACATCCATGGCCAGCCATACGCCGCTCACCGGGTGCCGCAGATAGCGGCCGATGCGGCTCTTTTTGTACCCTTTGTCGCCCTTGGAGTACTCCAGTAGTTTCCCCACGTCGTGCAGAAGCGCCCCGGCGATGACGTACTGGTGGTTCACCTTGAGGCCGTCCTGGGCCAGCCGGTTGATCACCCCGGCCATGGCGTCGGCCATCAGGGTGACCCCCCGGGTGTGCTCAATCAGGGTCACCTCGGTTTCGATGAGGAGGGTGAAGGGAATCTTCAGCGTCTCCTCGAAGGTCCACTCACCCAGGTCTATCCCCCGCAACCAGCACTCGAGGCACATCTCACGCAGGTCTATCTCCTCGATCAGCTTGAACTCGGGGATGGCCTCCAGCAGCTTCTCAACCATGATGCTCCTTTAAAGGGGGGATATCCTCCGTGAGGATGGTATCACCTCCCGGGTCGAAGTGGAAGCCCCAAGCATAAACCGTCCCTGGTGGGACGGCCCTGATCACTCCACCCGGGTGGCTGAGGGAAGGATTTAACCCTCTTCGGGGCTGATTACCTTACCGGTCTGCCCTCCGTAGACGCAGTCGGCGACTAAGATCTTGCGCATCGGTTTGAAGCCTGTGCGTTCCTCGTGGACATGGGCGATGAGCCCCGGCAGGCGGGCCAGGGCGAAGACGAGGTTGCCGATCTCGACGGGGAAGCCCATCTCACACAACAGCGCGCCGATGGCGCCGTCCACGTTCAGCGGCATCCGGTGTCCGATGGCCTCGGTGAGGGCCTCGGCCAGAGCGAGGGCGTAGGCGCAGTAACGACCGTGGAAGCCGAGCTCCCGGGCCAGGGATA
>DAOVLG010000449.1 GCA_030631385.1 Candidatus Coatesiibacteriota bacterium
GCCGCTTCTCCTGGCGGCCTGCGGTCCGTCTGATGAAGATTTGGCCGAGTACGAGGAGGCCAAGGTCGAGAAAGAGGTGGCCGAAGAGCGTCTCGAGACCGCCGAGGAGGAGAACGTCGAGCTCAAGGCGTTGATCGAGGCCAAGGAGGCCGAGCTGGCAGAGGCCGAAGCCGCCCTGGAGGCCGTCGAATCAGAAGCCGACGATACCGCTGAGGAATGATTAGACGGTGAGGCCCGGCACAAGTTGCCGTTTTTCGTAGGGGCCGACCTTCAGGTCGGCCCGCGGGCGGGTCTAAAGACCCGCCCCTACATCATCGCAATCCGCGAGGCACGGGCCGGGGTGAGGTGGAAACGTAGGGGCAGCCGCCCGTGACCTTGGTCAAGACCCGCATCGCCCCGCTTCCCCATAGCGATTGCTGGTATAATCTGTGGAAAAAGGGGAAACCCATGTCCGAAGGCTCAACCAGGCCCCGTCTCCTCCTCGTAGACGGCTACGCCCTCCTCTTCCGCTTCTTTCACTCGATCAAAACACCGTTGACGGCGAAAGACGGGACCAACGTCGCCGCCCTCTACGGCACCGTCCGCCTGTTCAGGGGTCTCCTCGAACGTCACCAACCCGACCGCGTCGCCTTCGTCCTCGACGCCCCCGGCTCCACCTTCCGCGACGAGATTTTTCCAAAGTACAAGGCTAACCGCCCCCCAACGCCGCCCGACCTCCCGCCGCAGGCAAACCTCCTGCGGAAACTCTTCCCTCTGCTCGGTTGGCCCCTGGTGGAAGTGCCGGGTTACGAGGCCGACGACGCCATCGCCGCCCTGACCACAAAAGCCCTGAACTCCGGCTACGAGGTGCGCATCTTCACCCACGACAAGGACCTGACACAGCTCATCGGACCGCGGGTCGTCCACATCACCCACGGGCGCAAGGGGGAGGATAGCCTGCGCGACGCAGGGTATGTATCGGAGAAGTTCGGCGTCGGACCGGAGCGCATGCGCGATCTTTTGGCCTTGACGGGCGATTCGGTGGACAACCTGCCCGGCGTGCCCGGCGTAGGGCCGAAGACGGCGGCCAAGCTTCTAGCCGCATACGGCGATCTGGAGGGGGTCCTCTCCCACGCCGACGAGGTGAAAGGCAAACCGGGCGAGAACCTCGTAAAACACGCCGAGGACGCCCGGCTGACCTGGAGGCTGGTCGGTCTCGCGGAGGACGCGCCGGTTCCTCCCCTGGACGAGCTGGTTACTACGGGGGTAGGGTCGGCGGCGCTCAAGCTGCTCAAGGAGCTGCGCTTTGCCGGCCTCATCCGGGACCTGGGGCTGATGGAGCGTACGGAGGCCCGGTTAGGAGTGCTCCGGTCGGGTCCACCGGCCCGATTCGTCGAGAGGGTGAAGAAGGTCGGGAGGCTGGGGATTGCCCTCGAAACCGAGGTAGGTCCGGCTCGTCACTACTCCGTAAAAGCTGTGGGACTCGCCGTGGACCCAAACACCGGTTACGGCCTCCGGTGCGACGGTGAGCCGCCGGATTGGCTCCGAGACCTTTTGGCTGATCCCGATGTGGCCGTCGTCGGCTACGACCTGAAGCCCATCGTTCTTCTAACATCGCCCGTGGAGGACCTGATGCTCGCCGGCTGGCTGCTGGAGGCGGACCGCACCCCGCGTGGACTGGCCGCTCTCTGCCAGACCCACCTGGACTTAAGACCGGTCGGTGAGGAGGAAGGTTCGACCCAGGGCGATCTGCTCACCGACCAGGACGATGAGCTGAAGAGGCTGGCCGGTCACGCCGCCGCCGCCCTCGAGCTGGAACCGGTTCTGGGGGAGAAGATTAAACGGTTCGAGCTGGGGCGCGTTTACCGGAAAATTGAGCTTCCCCTCCTGCCGGTTCTAGCCAAGGTTGAAGGACGCGGCCTCCTCCTGGATTCATCGGCATTAGACGAGCTTTCC
>DAOVLG010000260.1 GCA_030631385.1 Candidatus Coatesiibacteriota bacterium
CCAACACGTAAACGGCCCGGTCGGCGGCCGGACGCTGAACCCCGGATACCCTCTCCATGTGGAACTTCAACTCGATCCTGACCCTCGCTATACTGGCCTTCGTCTACTTCTCCGTGACCACGGAAAAGATCAACCGGACGAAGGCGGCCTTCTTCGGGGGCGTGCTCCTCATCGTCACCGGGGTGACCTCCCTGGAGGAGGCCTGGGTCTGTTTCATCAGCTTCGAGACCATCGGCCTGTTGGTCGGGATGATGCTCATCGCCGGGGTGATCGGGCAGACCGGCGTTTTCCAGTTCGTGGCCCTGCGCGCGGTCCGTCTGACCCGGGGACGCTACGGTCTGTTGCTTTTGGCGCTGTCGGTCATCACCGCCCTTTTCAGCGCCTTCCTGGACAACGTCACCACCATTCTCTTGCTGGGGCCCATCGCCATCTTCGCCGCCGACGCCCTGCACAAGAAACCCTCACTCCTCTTAATCTCCATGGTGTTGGCCGCCAACATCGGCGGCACCGCCACCCTGATCGGCGACCCGCCCAACATGCTGATCGGCTCGGCGGTCGGGATCAGCTTCGATGAATTCCTGGCCCACACGGGCCCCGCGGCCGCCCTGGCCCTGGCCGTAACCCTGGGATACCTGTTTCTCTCCAGGCGTGAGGAGCTTAAACCGACGGACCACGCCATAGACGTCGAATCCTTCGACGAAACCCGGTACATCCAGGACCGTCCGACTCTCGTGGTCAGCCTGGTGGTCCTCGGTCTGGTCCTGATCGGCTTCGTGGTGCTGCCCGCCTTCGGCGTCACCCCGGCGGCCGTGGCCCTGACCGGCGCCGGGGTGCTGATGCTCATCAACCGCTCCAAGCCCAAGGAGCTCCTGGCTAAAATCGAATGGCCGCTGATCTTCTTCTTCCTCGGCCTGTTCGTCATCACCGGCGCCCTGGAGAAGGTGGGGCTCATCGCTGTGGTGGGGCGCTTCTTCGCCTCGGTGACCCAGGATCCGCTCCGGTTCAGCCTGGTGATTCTCTGGGTCTCCTCCTTCGGGGGGGCCTTCCTCTCGGCGGTGCCCTTCGTCACGGTGATGATCCCGGTCACCGCAGCGGCCATCGCCCACCTGGGCCTCGGTCCCGCGGCGGCGGCGCCGGTCTGGTGGGCCCTCTCCCTCGGCGTCTGCATCGGCGGCAACGGCTCCCTCGTCGGAGCGGCCTCCAACATGGCCATGGGCGCCATCTCCGAGCGGACCCGCGAGCCGGTCGGCTTCATGGGCTACCTCCGCCTGGGCCTTCCAACCATGATCCTCTCCCAGGTGGCCTCCAGCCTCTACCTCTACCTGCGCTACTTCGCCTTCTAATAAAAAAAGACGGCCGTAGGACCGTCTTTTCGTTTTAAAGTTAAATGTTATTCGAACAATGCCTTTATCTCGCCCCATGAGGTATGTTCGACATCCGTGTCATCAACACGGTCCGTTTTAGGTGTGTCAACAGACAGTACGTTTCCAGGTTGCGAAAATACAGAGGTAAAGCTGTCTAAGACGGCAGCAGCTATCAAACCGTTCTTTGAAAAATCTTCTATATCAACTGGGCCGTAAATAATATAATTATCTTCAGAATCTAGGACATCATCTTCATCAATGACATCATCTACTATCAATATAGGATATGCCTCACTACCAAAAGTAGCGTTGTAACACAAGAAAAGAGCAGACGAATCAGGAGAAGGATCATATATTCTTAACGCATAGTAATTATCATCATCCCAATCTTTACAATCGTTTCGATAATCTATACATGTCTCATCTACATCATCAAAACATAAACAAGTCCACGTTTTATGGTCGTTTTCATCCCCAGGGTCCCAATCGTGGTTATCCATATATATCCCTACATCAACATTCTCTATATCTATCCAATTAATCCAAGTATTATAATTGAAGTCACCATCATAAAATTTTATTCCGTAAACAGCTCCATTGGCACCTATTATTTCATTATCGGAATATGCAGAACCACTAATCTTAAACCAGTCACATGAATCAAGAACCAATATACCCGTATTATGAAAATCCCATACTCTTATTTTTTCAAATTCAATATCATCACAAACAATAACCCCAAGAGTATTTCTACCGCCACAATCAATAATCACATCATCTAATTTATGCGTAGTAGATGTTTTATGAATTCTTAACAGGCCATGGGGAATTTGTGATGTTTCAACTACATTATAATTTGTAAATACTGTTGAGGGGCCATTATCTCGAATATCTACAATGCATGCGTTACTTGAATCACCAGCTGCAAGTTTACCATCTTTTAACCAAAAAACTTGATTATGAGTAAAAGAACCATTAACTTCAAGTCTTTCCCTTACAGAAATGTTACCATCAATTAAAATGGGTAAATCGTATTGATCATTGTCAACAATAATTTTATCACAGCTACTGCTTTGTCTTGTACCGAAGAAATTCACTGTACCATAATTTGGATTATCTTCTTTGTCGTATATTCTATCCCTTGACAATGTGTATGGATTATCACCTGGGTAGGATGTATCGTAATCTCTAATATCACAGCCGGTGAAATTATTATGCCGTGCTTCGATCCAATTCGAGGTGAGATTCCTTATATCATAATCAGAGTTGCTACTAAATGTACATGGACCGGGATGAGGAGGATAAGTAGGCAATAAAGCAAAGCTGATATTGCCATCGCCATTACCGGAAAATTGAATACCGTCACTCCCATTATTCTCGAATTCACAATATATAGCACCTAAAAAAGATTCTGAACCATGAACAAAAGCACCATCGTCGGAGTTATTGTTAAGTTCACAATGACCTAAATTAACAGATGCTCCATTTCCATTAATGTCAATACCATCATCTGTATTGTAAGAAAACTCTGAACGAATAAAATCGACTTCACTAGAACCTGCAACATAAACTCCATCGCCGTTGTTGTATTTAACTTTAAGATGATCTAACTCACCCCAAAAGCTGACGTTTGAAGTGTTAACATAAACACCAGCCACGTTCGTCTCTCTAATTTCAAGGTCATTGACCCCGATATCTGGCAATGACGTTCCTACAATTTTCACACCGTAATCCGATGTGGAGTTACCATCAATGATGTCTCCGCGGATTTTAACGCTGCTCCCGCAATCTTCCAGATAGATACAGGCGCCGTCACAGGTTTCAACGGTTATTTCTTCCGCGTAGAAATCGCTCGCGTAAATGTGAATGCCGTTATGCAGCCTGTAAAACTCGGTGTCGGAGCAGATGTCCACTGTCGAACCGTTTTTGCACTTGAATTGACCCCTGTACGTATCACCAATTCCGAGACAGGCGTGGCCCTGAATACTAACGTAATGCGAGCCGTCGTCAATGGTTTCCAACTCGCCTTCAATCGAAAACGTCACGTCGTTGTTTATGATAACCTCAACGTCATCGTTTTCGATGGGTGGAAATGGTGCATTTGTAGTAATCGTCAGCTTGACTCCCGATTCCACCTTGACGTCAGCCGTGATGACGTATGGTGAACCCGCGGGGCCCCAGGTAGTGTTGCTGTCGATGTCCTCATCAATGACCGTTGCGAAAATCTGCGGTGCAAA
>DAOVLG010000395.1 GCA_030631385.1 Candidatus Coatesiibacteriota bacterium
CGGGCTGAGGGATCGCGGAGTGAAGCAGGACAACTTCGCCGTCCTGCGGGGAACGCACATGCCGTCAATTCTGGTGGAGAGTTACTTCATGACCCACAAACGCGAGGCGGATCTATACACAAACTCCCAAGGCAACCGCCGAATCGCCGAGGCGGTTTACCGCGGGATCGCCGCCTACGTCGAGGATTACGAGAGCCGGATGGAGTAGAAGGAGTTGAGGCGGCCTTTCACCATCCTTGTGTTAACGTTGCTGGTCCAGGCGTCGCCCAGCGCGAACGTCCTCTCCCCGAACGCCGCCCCCGGGGGGACGGTTGACTGGGTGCGCGATTACGAAGCGCGTCTGGGTTTGTGAATCCCCTCAGAAGGAGGGAAAACGTGCGTTTTCCGCTGGTTCTGATGTTGGTGTTATCTCTATTATCGCTGGTATGTGGGGGAGAGGGGGAGGAGGTCGAGATCGCCGACGAGACGGAGGGGATCGCCGGTGAGCGGCCGCCCGCCGAGGGGCAGGTCCAGCCGCCCGTCCCCTACGAGGTGGGCGAGACCAAGGCCACGCCCGGCGTCGAGCGCGGCATCTCCATTGACATCGTCGTCGAACCGGGGGTGTACGCCAACGAGCTCGAGGAGCTCTTCACCTGGTTCGAGGAGGTCTGGTACTCGGACCGGGGGATGATTCAGGTGGACGTCTACGACCGTTGGGAGTCGGCGGCCCGGTTGAACTTCGACGCCAACCGGGTGATCGCCACCTTCCGTTACACCCGACCGAGCCACCGCGACGTGGTCATCTACTCCGAGCGTCTCGTCGCCGGGCAGCGGGAGCGCATGGAGGACTCATTCCGCTCGGGCACCCACGCCGTCTACCTCGGTCCCCGCTCCCGCATGTTCGGCTCCCAGGAACAGGCCCAGTACCTGTCGAAGATGGTGGAGGAGAAGCCGCATAAGCGCATCTACGAGCTCTCGTGGCTCTCCAAAGAAACCAAGATCGTCCTCTCCTTCGACGTGGTGGGGATGCAGCTCGTGCGGGTGCACGAGGGATTTTCCCGGGAGGTCTGGCAGAATTTTAGCCCGGAGCGCCTGGAACGAGCGGCGATGGGGGGCAGCTTCGGCGGCGCGGCCGACTACGGCGGCGACTACATCCGCTTCGACGAGTCTATGGGCGCTCCACCCCTCGAGGTCGGTCAATGAGGACTCGCTTTAAGTAGTATCGCCCCTCTGGGGAAGAACAGTCGCCCACGGGTTAGGGTGGGGGGCAACCATCACGCGGCTGGGCGATGTAGGGTCGCCCCTCTGCGGGCGACCGGCAACGCTGGGCGTTGCATCCCGGTTCCGCGGGGAGGATCTTCGCCGTTCGCTGATTTATCCCCGCGAGCGCACACAACGTAGGGGCGAGGGGGTAAGGGTGGGAGCGACCAGCGGGAGCGGCCACGCGCGGCAAAAGGCAATCGAATACGACCGATCCACCTCGCGATACAGGGGTCCAGCGCCCTGCGCTGGCGGTGGGGTACAGAGCCCCCGCTCTACGAAAACGTAGATCAACGCGAATGTAGGGCGGGGATTGAATCCCCGCCGAAAAAGGCACAATAACCATCAAACGGCGGCGGGGTTAGGAAACCCCGCCCTACTAAAAAACCTGCGCCCCTCGTAGGGTTGCCCCTCGGCGGAATGCCGCATTAACTCATTGATAATCGGGGGCTTGTACCGGCCGTCAGAACTGCAGGTAGTACTCGGCCTTGAGGAAGACGCCCTGGTTGACGAGGCGGAAGTCTCCACCGGAATCGTCGTACCAGCGCTCGTAGGCCAGGTAGATGTTCGAGTCGGGCAGGTACTCCCAGCCCATCAGGCTGCGGAAGGTATAGAGGTCGTTCCGGGTCGAGCCCTGGGCGAAGAGCCTGAGGTAGAGCTCCCTGGTGAAGAGGTAGTTGACCGCCCCCTGCCAGATGAACACGTCGTAGTCCTCGGCCTCCTCCCCCCAGTAGTCCAGCTCGCCGGTAAAGAAGCTCCAGTCGTAGTAGTCCAGGTGGCCGTTCAGGAGAAGGGCGCTGAAGGGGCGGATGGTAACGCCGGTCGAGGCGATGAGGATGTTCCCCTCGGCGCCGGTGACGCTGAAATCCCGGCTCCTGCCGTACATCCCCCAGAAATCCACCTTGAAAACCGCCGAGGGGTCGGTGAAGCAGTAGAGGCTCCCGGCGAGGAACTCCGTCGGGTCTTCGGGGTCGAAGGAGTAGTCATTCCCGTACATGCCCTCGACGCCCACGATCCAACCCCCATTGGTCATACTGCTTACCTCGAGATGGTACTCCTCC
>DAOVLG010000407.1 GCA_030631385.1 Candidatus Coatesiibacteriota bacterium
CCCGGGAGCTCGCCGACGACCTGCGCCGTTCCAAATGCCTGCTTGAGGACCTCGCAGACCAGCCGGTCACCGGCTACCGAGCCCCCGATTTCTCCGTGATTCGATCCACCCTCTGGGCCCTGGACATCCTGGCCGAGGCGGGGTACGGCTACGACTCGAGCGTTTTTCCCATCCGGCACCGGCGCTACGGGATTCCGGACTGGCCGCCGGAGCCGATTCTGGTGGAGCTGCCGAGCGGTGGCGAGATCGTTGAGCTACCCATTGGCGTCTACCGGAACCTGGGACGTAACTGGCCCTGCGGCGGGGGAGGCTACATGCGGCTGTTGCCGGGGGGGCTGTTCCGCGGTCTGGTGCGCCGCTCGATGCAGCATGGACCCTTCGTCTTCTACTGCCACCCCTACGAGATCGCCCCCGATGAGTTCGCCCGCCTGGACCGGGTCGTCCCGCTGAAGACGAGGCTCCACCAGGGGCTGGGACGGGGTTGGATGGCCGGGCGGTTGGGGGATTTTCTCAAGGCCTTCGGTGGTCGGCGGGTATCAGACTACCTGACGGCAAACTCACCCCCCCGGGCCAGATTGGACGCCGACGGCAAGCTAACCCACCCATCATCACTGGAAATATAACTGTAGGGCGGCCCCTCTGCGGGCCGCCGTCTCCTTAAGACACCCCGGCCCGTGGGCGAATGCCCCTCCCACAGGGAGAGGGCTGGGGTGACGGGAGGATATAAAAAAGCGGGGCACAGAGGACCGCTCTACAGCGATTATGAAAGCGACAATCCGCTCACCGGCGCAGCAGGCCGTCGATGGACAACGGCACCGGCTTGCGCTCCCTCCAGTAATACACCCGGTCGAAGCCGGCCTCTTTTAACAACTCCAAACCACGCTTAATGAGCTCCGGGCCGAAGCGCGACAGGTCGTGGGCGTCGGAGCCGATGGTGACCAACCGGATCCCCTCCTGCCGGGCCATGACCAGCGTCTGGTAACCGGGATAAGGCTCGCCGGGGGCCTGCCTCCAACCGGCCACGTTGAGCTCGATGCCGGTGCCGGTGTCGGCGCAGGCGCGGAATACATCCCGCAGCTCGGTCTCCCAGCGGCGCGCCTCGAAGGGGCCGTAGAAGAGCACCCCGTAGCGCTTGCAGATGTCGGGGTGACCCAGGACGTCGAACAGCCCCGAGGCGGCGGTCTGGAGCAGGATCTCGAAGTATCGCCCGTAGGCCTCCTCCGCCGATTTTTTTTCGAAGTACCGCCGGGCCTTCCTCTCGGCGCTGATCGTGACGCCGATGTCGTCCAGGTGGTGCACACTGCCCACGGCCAGATCGAACGGCAGCCTCTCGCACCAGTCTGCGATCTCCCCCTCCCGGCTCTTCTGGTAGGTGAACTCGACCCCCAGGCCGACGAAGGTCTCCGGGGCCAGGGCTCGGGCCCGGGCCACGGCGGCCAAGTGCTTATCCGAATCGTAGAAACCGTAGGAGTTGTCCTCGGGGTCCAGGTCCAGGTGCTCGGTGGGAATTATGGCGAGGTAGCGGTGACGCCGGGCGAGACGGGCGTAATCGGCGAGTGCGGCCCGGCCGTCCTTGGAGAGGTCTGTATGGAAGTGGCAGTCTATCACGGCGCCGAGGATGGGCTATGCGAGATTGTGGAAAAGGTGCCCGTTCATGGACGGGGACAGAGCCCCGCCCCTACAGATAATGCGTGTTTGCATGTACGACAGTCAAAGCAATAAAATAACATAAAATTGGCATTTTTTGTAAGCGGTCTCAAGGCCTAAATTCTCTACACTTCGATGACCTGCAGCGCCGCGTCCAGGGCCGCCCCGGGATCCGGGTCCGCCCAGTGGTGGGCGTACCCCAGGCAGGAGGTTATGAGCGGTTTGTCCGTCGGGGTTTTCTTGGAAAACCGCATGTGGACGTGACCAAAGAGGACCGCGGCCAGCCTGGGGTCGGTGTCCAGGAGCCGGCCGAAGCGCGGCGAGCCCGCGTAGGCCAGGAAGAAATCCCAGGGCAGCTCTCCCGGGGGCTGGATGGCGTCGTAGGGCAGGTGATGGGTGCAACCGATCACGGCGCGAACGTCCCACCGGGCTATCTCCTCGAGCTGCTTGTGCAGGCGCCTCTCGAGGAGCTGGCAGATCTCCTCGTCGGAGAGCTTCTCCCCGTCATCGCCGGTGAAACGGGCGTAGATGGCGTCCCCCCAGCGCCAGCGCCGGAAGAACTTCCGCCGATAAACCTCCAGG
>DAOVLG010000514.1 GCA_030631385.1 Candidatus Coatesiibacteriota bacterium
CTCAAGCTCTCCATGCCGATCCCGACCGACGGCAGCCCCGACCCGCCGCTGCAATCCTACGTGGAACACGCGAACAGCGAGGATCTCGTCCCGGTCAAGATCGCCATCACCGGCAAGTACGCCACCCTGAAGGACTCGTACATCAGTATCGTCAACGCCCTGGAGCACTCGGCGGTGGCGCTGGGGGTACGGGTCGAGCCGGTCTGGGTGGACACCACCGAGATCAGGCGTCCCGAGGACCTGGAGCGGTTCCTCCCCCAGGACACCGGCGGCGTCATCGTCCCCGGCGGCTTCGGCGCTCGCGGCGTCGAGGGGAAGATCCAGGTCATCGGGTACGCCCGGGAGCGGGGCATCCCCTTCCTGGGCATCTGCTACGGCTTCCATTTCGCCGTGGTGGAGTTCGCGCGCCACGTCTGCGATCTGGAGGGGGCCCAGACCACCGAGGTCAACAGCCGGACGCCCCATCCGGTGATCCACCTCCTCCCCGAGCAGCGAAAGAAATCCAAGCTCGGCGGCACCATGCGACTGGGGGGCCACAAGGTGCGGCTGGACGCTGAAAGCATGGTGGCCAAGCTCTACGGCCGCACCGAGGTGACCGAGCGTTTCCGCCACCGCTTCGAGTTCAACAACGACTACCGGAAGGTCTTCGAGAAGGGGGGGATGCGCTTCGTGGGCACCACCCCCGACGGCGAGATCATGCAGGTGCTGGTGCTGCCCGACCATCCCTACTTCGTGGCCTGCCAGTTCCACCCCGAGTACACCAGCCGGCCGCTCGCCCCGAATCCCATCTTCTACGGCCTGGTCCAGGCCGCCATCAAAAAAAGGGAGTTGGCGTTGGTATGAATCCTGTCATTGAGGCCATTTTAAACCGTCGCTCCTGCCGCGACTTCACCGGTGATCCGCTCCCCGAGGAACACGTGGAACTGCTGAAGGAAACGCTTCGCTGGGCGCCGTCGGCGGGCAACCGCCAGCCCTGGCGTTTCGTGCTGGTGAGGGACCGGGGCGTGAGAATCCGTCTGGGCGAGGCGGCTTACGGACAGATGTTCATCGCCGAGGCGCCCCTGATCGTGGTCGTCATCGCCCTGCCGGAGGTATCGGCGAAGCGCTACGGCGACCGAGGCCGAGGGCTCTACTGCCTGCAGGAGACCGCCGCCGCGACACAGAACCTCCTCCTGGCCGCCCACTCTCTGGGTTATCGCTCCTGCTGGGTCGGCGCCTTCGACGAGGGCGGGGTGCGGCGGGTATTGGACTTGGGGCCCGACGAGCGCCCGGTGGCTCTGGTGCCCGTGGGGAATGGGACATACACCGAGGCCAGGACCGACCGGGTGCCGACGAAAAAGCTCTTCCGGGATATTCCCTAGGGGGCGTCTTGGCCGAGAAGGTTCCCCAGGACACCGACCCGCGCCGCTGGGAGACGCCGCTGCTGGTCTCCCAGGCCTTC
>DAOVLG010000520.1 GCA_030631385.1 Candidatus Coatesiibacteriota bacterium
GACCCTCCGAAGGATCTCGTCGTCGTAGCAGACAATGGGTAGAATCGCCACCGGGTGTCTCCTCAGGGTCCGAATCTCCACAAGCGAGGGTAGCAGCTTAAACTCGACTCGTCAACTCGGTTAATAAGGCGGCCCCAGCACGGGCCGCCCTGCACATATCGCAATAAAACTACAGACGCTTGAAGCAGATGACCGCGTTGTGTCCGCCGAAGCCGAAGCTGTTGGAGATGGCGGCGTTGATTTCAAGCTTGCGGTTCCCCTCGGGCACGTAGTCCAGGTCGCACTCCGGGTCCGGGTTCGTGAGGTTGGCGGTGCGATGAACGATCCCCTCCTCGATACTCTTCACCGTCGCCACCGCCTCCATACCGCCGGCGGCCCCCAGGCCGTGACCGGTCATGGACTTGGTGGAGCTGATCGCCACCTTATAGGCATAGTTACCGAAGAGGGTCTTGATGGCGGCGGTCTCGAATTTATCGTTCAACAGGGTGGAGGTGCCGTGGGCGTTTATGTAGTCAATATCCTCGGGTGTTAGACCGGCATCGTCGAGCGCCATTCTCATCGCCCGCATCGCTCCTTCTCCGCCGGGGGCCGGAGCGGTGAGATGGTAACCATCGCCGGTCAAACCGTATCCCACCAGCTCGCAGTAGATCTTCGCGCCGCGCGCCTCGGCGTGTTTCAGCTCCTCAACCAGAAGGATGCCGCAGCCCTCGCCCATGATGAAGCCGTCCCGGAGGGAGTCAAAGGGTCGGCTGGATTCCTCGGGGGGACATTCCCTGGTCGTCAGGGCCCGGGCTGAGCAAAAACCGCCAAAGCCAAGATTGCCGATGGCGGCCTCGGAACCGCCGGCGAGGACGATATCCGCCCGGCCGGCCCGGATATGATCCAACGCCTCGCCGATGGCGTGGGTCGCCGAGGAGCAGGCCGAGGTGGTGCAGAAGTTGGGACCTTTGAGCTTCAGGTTGATCGAGACCTGACCGGCGGCCATATCGGCGATGACCCGGGGGATGAAGAAGGGGCTGATCCCCTTGAGCCCGCGCTCGTTGAACCGGCTGGCCGTGTCATAAATATTATTGATGTCGCCGATGCCGACACCAATGATCACGCCGAAGCGGTCCCGATCCACGTTATCCAGATCGAGCCGGGCATCGGTTAGGGACTCCAGGGAAGCCGTTATCGCAAACTGTACGAAACGCGCCATCCGCTTGGCGGACTTGGGATCAATGGTGCCGAGGGGGTCGTAGCCCTTGACCTCGGCCGCCACCTTACAGGGGTACAGCGCGGGGTCAGCGGCGGTTACCGTCGCCACCCCGGACCGACCCGCCAGGAGCGAGTCCC
>DAOVLG010000543.1 GCA_030631385.1 Candidatus Coatesiibacteriota bacterium
AGGGGCGGGGCTCCGCCCCCGCCCGCGGGCGACCGCAGAGGGTCGCCCCTACGAAGACTAAGGTCTTATCTCTCCCATGAGCGAGGCCAGGTTTTCCCGGGCCGCGAGGTAGTCGTAGCGGGCGGTGACCTCGCCCAGTCTGGCCAGGTGATACGCCAGGTTGATCTCCAGGTAGTCGGCCTCCACATCGGAAACCAGACCCCCGGCGTACATCCGCTCCATGAGATCGGTGGCCTCGCCCGCGGCCTCGAGCTGCTTCGCCGAAACCCCGATCTGGGCCACCTGCTCGGTGAGTCCCAGGTAGGCGGCCTCGACGCCGGTGAGGATCGTCTGTTCGGTCTGACGGATTTCCAGGCGGGTTTTGCGCTGCTCAGCCCGTGCCTGCGCCACGTCGGCCACCCGTTGCGAGGAGGTGAAGATATCAATGCTCGCCGAAACACCGACGGACCAGTAGTCGTTGTCGTCGGAGAACTCGAAGTTATCGCCCTGAGCCCAACCGTAACTGGCCATTACGTTGACCTTGGGCCAGAAGGCGCTCGCCGCCAAACCAACCTGGGCTTTGGCCAGTCGCTCGCTCCGGTGCACGGCCGACAGACCTGGGTTGGTAGACCGGGCGCGCTCGAGAGCCTCCTCCAGGGAGAAATCGGGTTCGGAGGGTTCGCCGACCTCCACGGGAGCGAGGGTGATATCGCGGTCCAGCTCTACGCCGATCACGTCGGACAGGTTTACCCGGGTGAGCCAGACGATGTTCTCGGCACTGATGACCGTCTTCTCGGCGGCCGCCAGTTCCGATTCGGCCCGGAGGAGATCAATCCGGGAGGCAAGCCCTGCGTCGAGGTTGGCCTGGATGGTACGGACGTGCTTGGTCAGGTTCTCCTCGTTGGTACGCTGGACGGCCAGGAGCTCGTGGGCGCGCAGGGTGTCGAGGTAAGCTCCTTTCACCGCCAGGATGGCGGCCTGGCGGGCGGCGATGAACTGAAACTCGGCCATATCCTCCCCGACCGAAGCCAGGACCTTG
>DAOVLG010000284.1 GCA_030631385.1 Candidatus Coatesiibacteriota bacterium
GAATATGATAGGGGATGGTCGTTAATACGATTCTCTTACCCTCTTCGAGGGTGGGGCTCAAATACCATGCCTCACTTTCCGCTTTACGCAGAAGCTCCTTATCGCTACCCAGCGCCGATATAATGCGTTCTATGCGATTGTCTTGAATAGTTTTTACGAAAGCACGGATCCCGCCATCCTCGTAAATCCTCTTCAACCCCTTAAGTCTTTTCTTCGGGTATGGACAGGAACATCTTTGCATAATTCGTTTCCCAGTTTCCGGATCACAAGCCTCAGTCAACCTCTGCATTGCTTGTACGACCCACTCGGCTTTCCTCCGGGGGCCTGAGTTGCTCGACAAACCTCCGCTGCCGGTCATGATCTCTTCCATGCTTTTTGAGCCGAGAGTTTCCCCGACAGACATCGACAGTTTTTCCAACCAGGGATTTTTTCATCTTTGTGAACCGCCTCTCCGCTTCCGTGTAATACGCTTCGGTTGAATCGGTTTACTCACAGGTATCGATTCAGGTGTCACTCAGCCCCCCGAAAGGAAGTGCTTCCTTCCGGCATCCCTTCAGGATTTTCCCTGAACCCTAAACCGCAGGAGCGCGCCTACGCCGCCCAGTTTGGAGAGAATCGGATTCGGTTTCGGCACGTACTCCACATGGGCGTTGGTGGATTCGGTCATGCTCACCAGACGTTCACGGGTGTCGGTATCGAGGCCGTCACTGACGAGGAGCACGTCCACCGCCCCCATAACCAGGGCCCGCTCCGTATCCCGGGCACCGGCGACGGCCAGACCCCCGCGTCGAAGCTCGCCCACCAACCGCTTGAGGAGCCCCTCCTCCTGGCCTCTCTCCGTCGCCTCCACCAGGGTTTCCATCCTGTCCAGCAGCCCGGCATCCCCCTCCTTCAAACTCCAGGGCAGCTCACCGATCACCTTCTCCGAGAGCGCCTTGGGTAGTTCTTCCTTCAGGGCGGTGATCATCCGTCCCTGACCGGCCAGGATGATCCGGTTTACCCCCTCCTGGCGAAAGACGGCCTCGGCCCGCTTGGCCAGTTCCACCGCCAGGTGTTTCACCTGTTTCTCGCGCCGGCGCTGGTAGCGCATCTGCGACCAGCCGCCCACCTTCGACTTATGGTGAATCTTCTTCGCAAGCGAGTTCATGTCCTGGGCGGTCTCACCGGCGGTGATGAGGATGCGCGCCCCCGAGGCGTCAATCAGGATCACCCCCACCGGTTCGTAGGAGTCTAACTGGAGCGCCAGGGGGAAGATGATCGCCTCGTCATCCACGGCGAGTAACGGCTCCGGCGGCGCGGGGAGCTCCACGCCCTTAACGTAATTTGCGCCCAGATCGGCGAAGAAGGCCAGACCGGGACCGGAATAACCGCCCGCTTTCTTCTCCACCAGGTAATCGGACATGAACTCAAGGGAGGCCTCAAAGTTCTTCCGCTCCTCCTCTGAGAGAAGGCGCTTCAAACCCGACGACTCCCTGGCGATGAAATCCTCCGCTCGGTCCCAGCCCCTCGAACGGTCGAGGTAGGCGGAGAGAACGGTGCGATCGGTCTCGGCGAGGAGGGAAAGCTCACGCAACAGGGCTTCGGTGATCTCCATGTACAGCTCCCCGATGGTTGGACTTGATCGGATTCATAATACCTCATTCGCCGGGGAAAGGTATTTAGATTTCATGTCCCCCGCTTCACCTCCTAAAACGCCCCCGGACGGGAGCGTCGCCGATAGCCAGTGTTCGCGACGACAAATTACGGCTCCTCACTCTCCATGTATGTGTCGAGGAGAAGCTTGGCGGCGCGGTGATTGGGGTTGATCTCCAAGGCGCGCCTGAGCTTCTCGATCGCCTCGCGCGTCTGGTAGAGGTTGGAGTAGGCATAGCCCATGTGGTACATGAGCGCCGGGTCGTCGGGATTGCGCTCCTCGACCTCTTTGAAGTTCTTGATCGCGTCGGCATAATCCCCCATGGCGTTACAGACGATCCCCAGGTGGTAATTGGCGATGCGCGACTCGGGGTGAAGGGCGATCAACCTCTCGTTGTACTCCCTGGCCCGAGGGAGGTCTCCCATGTGATAGCAGGTTATTCCCAGCCAGTAGTATGCCATGACGAAGTCGGGATCTAACTCGAGGCAGCGGCGCAGCGCCACGACGGCCCTGCCAACGTAACCGCTCCGGTAGTAGGCGATCCCCATGGCGTACCAGGCGAAGCTCTGGTTCTCGTCGATGTCCAGGGAGCGCTGATACGCCTCGATGGCCCTGTCAGGTTCACCGTGGAGGTAGAGGAGATCGCCGAGACATTTAAAGACGGTGGGATCATCCTCGAGCAGTTCCACCGCCTTTTCGTAGGCCTCGATGGCCTTTAGAATCTTCCCGTGGGAGCGCAAGCGGGCGCCCTCTCGGCGGAAGCACTCGCCGTCCTCGGTCGCCAGGATGACGCCGCAGTGGGGACAGTACTTGAAATCCCCCGCAATTTCCTTGCCGCAGCACGGGCAGTCCATCGGTCCCCCTAGGGGAGATTGGCCACGATGGCCCTGGCGAATTCAGAGGTCTTGACCGGCTGGACGCCGTCAAGCTGTCGGGCAAGGTCGTAGGTCACGGTGCGGTCGAGGATGGTTTTCTCCAGCGCGATCTTGATCGCCTCGGCGGCCTCGTTCCAACCCAGGTACTCCAGCATCATCACCCCGGACAAAAGAAGCGACCCCGGATTGACCTTGTCCAGGCCCCGGTACTTGGGAGCGGTGCCGTGGGTGGCCTCGAAGAGGGCGACGTGGTCACCGATGTTTGCGCCGGGGGCCAGGCCCAACCCCCCGACCTGGGCCGCGCAGGCGTCGGAGAGGTAGTCTCCGTTGAGGTTGGGCATCGCCAGTACGTCGTACTCATCCGGGCGCAGGAGCACCTGCTGGAACATCTGATCGGCTATGCGGTCCTTGACGACTATTCGACCGTTGGGATCGCCGGCGGGCTTCCCACCCCGCAGCTCCGCGTAGGCGCCTTCCTTCACCATCGGGGTCACCCCGTCGTCGGCCATCACCTGATCCCAAAGCTCGGCCTCGGTTATCACCTCGTCGCGGAACTCCTCCAGGGCCAGCTCGTAACCCCAGAGCTTGAAGGCGCCCTCGGTGAATTTCATGATGTTGCCCTTGTGGACGAAGGTGACGGTGGCGCGGTTATGGTCTACGGCGTGGCGGACGGCCTTCCGCACGAGGCGCTTGGTGCCGGTGACGGAAATGGGTTTGATGCCGATACCCGAATCGGGCCGGATCTTCCTCCCCAGCTCGTCCCCGATGAAGTCAATGATCTTCTTGGCCTCCGGAGTCCCTTCCTCCCATTCGATGCC
>DAOVLG010000240.1 GCA_030631385.1 Candidatus Coatesiibacteriota bacterium
AGGTGGTTGAAACCTCCTTCGGCTGGATCGAGGCCCGACTTTAGTCGAACCGCTGTTGATTGCCGCTTTCCACGAAGGTGGGCTTTTTAGTATAATTGTCGTGTACTGTAGATGCTTGAGGGAGAGCCGATGGATCTTGACAAGCTCAAGAAGATCATCGAAATGTTCAACGAGGGCGGTCTGACCAAGCTGAAGATCAGGGGTGTCGAGGGTGACTTCGAGGAACTCGAACTGAAGAAGGATCAGCCGGCGGCGCCCATTGCCGCCCCGGTCCCGCAACCGGTAGCCGCGGCCCCCGAACCGGCGGCCACCGAGCCCTCCAAACCGACCGTCGTTCCAAAGGGTGAAGAAGAGCTCGTCTACGTGGTCTCTCCCCTGGTTGGTACCTTCTACACCGCTCCCAGCCCCGAATCGCCACCCTACGTCAAGGTCGGCGATCACGTGGACTCGGGGACCATCGTCTGCATCGTCGAGGCGATGAAGGTGATGAACGAGATCGAAAGCGAGTGCGTTGGCACGATCGTCAAGGTGCTCGTGGAGAACGCCCAGCCGGTGGAGTACGGCCAGAAACTCTTCGCCATCAAGCCGGGCTAACACGAGTTGCATATCGGGGGGTCGTTATCCCCTAGGGGAAGCGACCCCGTTTTTTCTGTTTTAAAGACTTGTAAAGTCAACCACCGTATGCCCAGACGTCAAAGGCCGGACCTCCTCACCGGACCGGTAACCCAAACCCTGATCAAGCTCTCGCTTCCTTTGGCCGGGGCGATGCTCTTGAACTCGGCCATGGGGGTCGTGGACCTCATCTTCGTCGGCCGTCTGGGTAAGGAGGCCCTGGCCGCGGTGGCGCTCTGCTTCCCGCTGCACTTCCTCATCATCACCGCGGGCGCCGGTACCAACACCGCCGCGAGCGCCGTGCTGGCCCGTTACATCGGCGCCGGGGACACCGGGCACGCCGATCGCATCGTGCTCTACTCCCTCTTTGCCTGGTTGGGTCTGACGGTGCTGTTGATGCCGGTGGGGCTCCTCTTCGCCCGCACTATCCTGGAGTCCACCAGGGCCGATCCCGGGGTTGTCGAGATGGCCCACAACTACGCCACCACCCTGTACTGGGGGGTGGGCGCGATCCTGGGCCAGATGATCCTGGGCGGCCTCTACCGCGGGGCCGGGGACACGAGATTACCCTTCTTGATACTGACCCTGACCGTGGGGATCAATGCGGTGCTGGATCCGCTGCTCATCTTCGGTCTGGGCCCCTTCCCCCAATTGGGCGTCCGTGGCGCGGCGCTGGCCACGGTGATCAGCCGGGTGATCGGCTTTTCGGTCTTCTTCATCCACTTCATCTCCCGTAGAGGCCCGGTCCGTTTCAACCCGAAGGCTTGGGGGTGGGACCCCGAGGCCTTCCGCCGTCTCTGGAGGCTGGCGGTTCCGGGCTTCATCCAGCGGGCCGTCGTCCCCGTCGCCATCCAGATCGTCCTCTACCTGATCACCCCCCTGGGGGTGGCGGTGGTGGGCGCTTACGGCGTAGCGGGACGGCTTTTCAACCTGTCCCTTCTCCCCGCGATCGGCTTCGGTGCCGGTGCGATGGTGATGATCGGACAGTGCCACGCCGCCGGGATGCCTGAACGGGCCAGGAAAACCTCGATCACCTCGGTCTGGATTACCGTGCTGATTACCGGTGGGCTGACGGTGGTCCTCTGGGTCTTCGCCCCTTTTTGGGTTTCCCTCTTCTCCGATTCCGCCGAGGTAATCCGCACTGGAACGGTTTTAGTCCGCTGGGTGGTCGTTGCCCGGCCCGCGGCGGCCGTGGTCATTCTACTCAGCGGCTACTTCAACGCCATGGGTCGAGGGCTCAATGCCATGCTTCCACCCATTGGGCAGCGTTTGTTCCTCGAGCTGGGCGGTCTCGCCCTGGGTCTCTTGCTCGGCGGCCTGACCGGCGCCTGGGCCGGGATGATGACCGGCGGACTGGTCGCCGGCGGGATCAGCCTTATGATTTTCTTCTCCCGGTGGAGGGCGTTGAGGCGCGAGCGGTATGGACGGGTTAGCTAAGGTTATTGAGCGGGGCTTGGGTGAGATAGCGTCGGATTCGCTTCTCGGGGCGTCGGAGCTCTACGCCCGCGCCCTGGAGCTGGCGGCGCGGCTTCAGCCCGATCTGCTGCCTGTCTTCGGTGAGCGGCTCCTGCACGGACGGCGGGATATGGCGCCCCTGGTGAATCTCGCCCTCTCTCTGCGAGGATCATCGGACCCCGCCGAGGAACTGAGGCGGCGGGTTCTCGATCTTAAAAAAGCCGCTGAGAGGATCATCTCCACGGCGAGGGTGGTCGTAGGCCCCGGCCGGAGGATCATCACCATCTCCCGTTCGAGCACCGTTCTCGCCGTGTTAAAAGCCCTGGAAACAGAGCTGATCCTCTGCCTCGAATCCCTTCCCGGCGGCGAGGGGCGACGGACCGTGGCTGAACTCGGAGCGAACGGCGTCTCCGCCAGGATGATCCCGGACGATGAACTGGACGCGGGGGTTGAGCGCGCCGAGCTGGGCCTGATTGGAGCCGACGTGGTGACCGGCGGGGTAATCGTGAACAAGGTCGGCACGCGTCGGCTGGCCGAGGGGTTATCCTCCCGTGGTAAGCCGCTCTACGTCGTAGCCGACCGGACCAAGCTCCTGCACCCCGAGTGTTACGAGCCGCCGGGGCCGGACGACCTCTTTGAACAGGTGCCCCGCACGCTGGTTGACGGCGTGATAGACGATTCCGATGATGATCTGCTCCTCTCTCGGTAAGCTGTTGGACCGCTACATCTTCCGGCGGATTCAGCCGTACCTCTTGAACCTTCGGACCGAACCGGAGGCGTTTGCGGCTTTGCGCGGGCGGGACCTTGCCGCGGAACTGGACGCGGCGGCGAACGCCCCGGCGCCCGACGCGGTTTACGCTGCGGCGGAGCGCCTTGATCCCGACGTTGATCTGGTTTACCGGACGATTACTTTCCCCAAGCTATCCTTTACCGCGCGGTTGTACGGAGAGGTGCGTCCCGACAGCCCCGCCGTAATTTTCGCCCACGGCTGGCTTCAGCCGAGCTATCTTTCTCTTTCTGAAACGGCGGCGCTCCTTTCGCGTCATGACCTGCCGGTGATCATTCCCGAGCTGCCGTATCACCTCGGGCGGAGGCTTCCCGGTGAGGCCCACGGTGCACGCTTCATCACCGGCGATTTGCCGCTGACCTTGGATAACTTCGTTCTGGCGCTGACCGAGCTGGCCTCCGTGGTCGCCTGGTTGCGTGAGACGACAGAGGAGGTTTTCACCCTCGGCTTCAGCCTGGGTGGCCTGCTCACCGGGCTCTATGCCTGTTATGCGGTGTCACCCCAGCAAAGGGCCGTGCTCGTCGCCCCGGCGGTGAGGCCGGCCCAGGTTTTTTTATCCTCCCATCTGACCGATCGGCTGAGGAGCGGCGTCCTCACACAGGGGTTGACCCCCGCGGATGTCATCCATGCCTTGTCCCCGATGGATCTGACGAGGCTTACACACCGCCTGGCCCCCGGGGATATGTACCTGGTCGCCGGGAGGGGGGATCAGGCGGTGCCGGTAACCCTTTTACGAGGGCTCCGGGATCGTTGGGCCTGCCGGTATCGAGAGGTGGCGGCGGGGCACATCAGCCTCTGGTTGCCGATGATCCTCGGAGAGCGGTTCGGGATAAAGCGGGGACTGGCTTGGTGCGGGTCGGTCGCCGACTTCCTGGGGGGATAGGTTGCCCCAGCACCGGGCGCTGGACCGACAACGGGCGTCGGATCCCAGTATCGCGATGTAGATCGGTCGTATTTGGTTGCCTTTCTCCGCGCGTGGCCGCTCCCGTGATACATGAAAGACAAGGGGTTTTAACCCCTTGTGAAAAGGAGCAAAGGGCTTCAGCCCCTTGTTCCCTGTGCTGAGGGGAGCGCTCCTTCTAAACGACCCAAACCTGTTACGCTACCTGCAGGAAACACTCCTCGGATAGTCCGAAATAAACGGCTTATCCCAAAAAAACCGGCGTGGAAGCCGGTTAACCCCTGCTCCTGCGCTCAGGTTACCTTTTGAGCAGTTCCCGGGCGTGCTCCTCGGCGCTCTCGCC
>DAOVLG010000055.1 GCA_030631385.1 Candidatus Coatesiibacteriota bacterium
CCGCCGGACCATCCGGCCCGCGACGAGAAGGACACCCTCTTCCTGCGGGACTTCCCCCTGCTTCTGCGAACCGAGACCAGCCCGGTTCAGATACGCACCATGGAGAAACAGAAGCCGCCCATCCGCATCATCGCGCCGGGGCGCTGCTACCGCAACGACAACGCCGACGCAAGGCACTACCCCGTTTTCCACCAGATCGAGGGGCTCTGGGTGGACGAGGGAATATCCTTTGCCCACCTCAAGGGGATCCTTCTCGAGTTCGCCAAGAGCATGTTCGGACCCGGGACGCGGATTCGCTTCCGTCCCCACTTCTTCCCCTTCACCGAGCCCTCGGCGGAGATCGAGGCCACCTGCCCGGCCTGCGGAGGCGACGGCTGCCCCGTCTGTTCCAACGTGGGCTGGATCGAGCTGGGTGGTGCCGGGATGGTGGACCCAGCGGTGCTCGAACCCCTGGGGATTGACCCCGAGCGCTACACCGGATTCGCCTTCGGCATCGGCCCGGAGCGGATCGCCATGGTCCGCTACGGTGTCACCGACATCCGTCTCTTCTACGAGAACGACCTGCGCTTCCTGCGGCAGTTCTAAAGGTTGACCCTTGAGATTGAACACCGAGTGGTTGAGGGATTTTATCGAGCTGGGGAAGACGCCCGAGGAGATTGCCCGGGCGCTGACCGAGTCCTGCGCGGTGGCCGAAGGGATTTACGATCCCTGCGCCCACCTGGGGAAAGTGCGTGCCGCCCGCCTGACCGCCGTCGAACCGATCCCCGAATCGGAATCGCTGTATCGCTGCGAGGTGGACTTCGGCGCCGGAAAGGCCGTGGTGGTCGCCGGCGCGCCTAACACAGAGAGCTGTGTGGGGAAGCTGGTGGCCTACGTTCCCCCCGGAACCGAACTGCCCTTAGGCGCGGTCGCCGAAAAAGAGCTTTTCGGTGTGCTGAGCCGGGGAATGATCGCCAGCGCTCTGGAGCTGGGACTCTCCGCGGATCACACCGGGCTCCTAGTGTTAAAGAAGGGCAAGGTCGGTCAACCGCTCGCGGAGCTTTTCACCGTCCCGGAGACCGAGATAATCGAGTTGGAGACGACGCCGAACCGACCCGACACCCTGAGCCATCTGGGGCTGGCCCGGCAGTTGGCCGCCCTTTTCCGCGTAACTTTCCGCTACCCAAAGCCCGGTATCAATCCCGAGGTCGTGGACGACGAGCGGGTCGTCCGCATAGACTGCCCGGAGCTGTGCCACCGGTACGTGGGTCTGATCGTCCGTGGGGTGAAGGTCGGTCCGAGCCCGGACTGGCTGGCCCGTCGGCTCATCTCCATCGGCCACCGGCCCATCTCCAACGTGGTTGACGTCTCCAACTACATCCTGCACGGCCTGGGGCAACCGCTGCACATCTTCGATCTGCACAAGCTCGAGGGGGAAAGGATCATCGTCCACCTAGCCGACAGGGGCGAGACGATCACCTCTTTGGACGGTGACGTCTGCGAGCTCACCCCGGAGATGATGGTCATCGCCGACGCGAAAAGACCGGTCGCCGTTGCCGGCGTGATGGGCGGCATGGAGACCGGGGTCACCGCCGAGACGGTGGACATCCTCATCGAGAGCGCCTGGTTCGAGCCCCGGAACATCCGCGCCACCAGCCGGGAGCTGGACCTGGGTTCCTCCTCCAGCCAGCTCTTCGGGCGGGGTGCCGATCCCCTTCTGGCCCCGGTGGCCGCCCGTTTTGCCGCCGAGTTGATCGGAAAAATCACCGGTGGGGCCGTGGATAAAAAGCTCTACGATTGCCACCCGGTACCCTACGATCCGCCCCAGGTCAAACTGCGCTGGGGACGCGTCGGGCGTCTGCTCGGTTTCGACGTCAAACCGGAGGATGGGAGACGGATCCTCACCGATCTGGGCTGTGAGCTGGTCAACGAAGACGAGAATGGGGCTGTCTGGCGCATCCCGAGCCACCGTCCCGATCTGAGCCGCGAGGTGGACCTCATCGAGGAGCTGGCCCAGGTGGCCGGGTATGACAACGTACCGGCGGAGCTTCCGCCACTTCTATCGGCCCATCTCAACCGGCCCGATCCCCTCCGGCCCATCCATTCGGTTCTGGCCGCCGCGGGTTGTCAAGAGGTGCTCACCACCGACTTCGTCTCCCTGGAGGAAGCCGAGGGGCTCGGCTATGCCGAAAAAGACCTGGTGGCGGTCAAAAACCCCCTGGACAAGGGGCATCCCTTTCTGCGTCCCTCCGGTTTCATCGGTCTATTGAACGTGGCCGGTCACAACGTCAGGCACGGCACCGAGGACCTGCGTTTCTACGAGGTTGCAACCGTTTTCGGGGTATCCCGGAACGGTCCGGTCGAGATCAGACGCCTCTGCGTCCTTCTGGTGGGTGAAAAACCCGCCGACGGTTGGCTCGTTAAAGCCCGGAACCTGGACTTCTTCGACCTGAAGGGGGTCTACGAGTCACTTCTCGAGGCGCTGCGGATCGAGCCTCTACGCCTCATCCCGGGTGGATCGGGGGAAATACCGTTCCAACTGTCGGTTTTATCCGGGGGTGAAACCGTTGGTCGGCTCCTGTGTTTCGGGGAGGAGCTTCTGACCGTCTATGATCTGGAGGAAAGACCCGCCTGGGGGATGGAGTTGGGGCTCGATGTTCTGTTGGGTTCGCGGGGGGTGGTCGGGGTCGAACCGCTGTCCCCGTATCCACCCGTAACACGGGATTTGGCGGCAATTTTCGACGAGGAGGTGAGCCACGCCCAGATCGTCGAAGCCATCCAGAACACCGGCGGCGAGTTGTTGGAGGACGTTCGTCTATTCGATATCTACCTCGGCGGTAAGATCGGTGATGCCAAGCGATCGCTGGCCTACTCGCTCACCTATCGCGCTCCGGACCGCACGCTGACCGATGACGAGATAGACGCCGTTCACGAGAGGATCATCCGGATTCTCAAAGACCGTTTCAACGCAAAACTTAGATCGTGAGATGGGCAATGAACGAAACCGCCGCCCTCGCACGAGGTTTTGTCATTCATGTTAAGATTGCAAAAATGTAGGGGACAGGGAATCGGTGCGCTCCCACTCCTCCGGAGGTGTCGGTGGAAGATCTTCTGAACAGGCTCGAGAGCAGGGTTAAGCAGGCCCTGGAGAGGATTGACGAACTCGAGTCTGAGAACAAGCGGCTCCAGGAAGAGAACGAGTCCCTCGCCGAGGAAAACCGGCGTCTGAAAGAGGAGCTGGAGCTGAAGGAGGGCGAGGTCACCGAGTTGGGCGAGCTCCGCGCCCGGTTGGAGGCCGCCGAGACCAAGCAGGAACTCGCCCGGCGCCGGATCGAGTCCATCATCGCCCTGTTGGATACGATCCTGGAGCAGCACGAGGAGGAGACACCGATATTGGAGGAGTATGAGCCGGCCGCTACGGACGAAGAGGAGCAGGCCGTTCCACCGGGTATAGCGCTGCCCATCGAGGAGGAGGAGAGGGACGAGCCTGGGGACGAGGAGGCGTCTGAGACCAATGGAGACACCTTCCCCCTGCTGAATTTTGAAGATGAGGTGGAACCCTCGCCGGACACCCTCGAAGAGGAACCGCCCGGAGAACCGCCTCCCGAAGAGGAGTCTGACAGCCCCACGGTGGAACCGCCCGAACCTTCGGGACCCAAACCCCTCGGCATTGACAGCCTGATCGTGGAAGATGAGAACGGAGAAAAGGACAACACCGACCAGGACCCATTCGGTGGTTCCTTCTGACCGTTTAGTCCCTTGGATCATCCTGGCGTCGCTGATGTTTGCGATCGTTCCGGGAGCCGCCCAGGATGACGGTTCTATCCCCGAAGCGCCCACCCGAGAGTTGACCCCCGAGGAGATCGAACGGGATCGTCTCCTCGAAACCGCTTACCCAGAGGCCTACCTGGATTCGGACGAGGAGTTGATGCTCGTTGCCAGCGGCTCAGTTCGCCGTACCGAGTCCACCCCCTTCGCCGTAACCGTTATCACCGGCGCCCGCCTGCGGGAGATGGCCTACACCACCCTGGCCGACGCCCTTGTCGGGCTGGTCGGCCTCTATCCCGATTGGCGCTACCGGATGGGGCAGTACGCCGGGGTTGGCATCCGCTGCTCCCCAACCCAACGGGTCCGGGTCTTGATGGACGGGATGCCGCTCAACCACGGCTCGAACTGGCTGGAGGCCCTGTCGCTCGTTCCGCTCAACCTGATCCGGCGGGTGGAGATCCTGCGCGGTCCGGGTGGTGGGCTGTACGCATCCGGTTTGGGTGGAGTGATCAACGTCGTAACGCGAAACCCGCAGCGTCTGACCCTGTCCCTCGCCGAGGCGGCCGGAGGCAGCGGTTCATTCAACAACCAGAGATACTGGGGGAGGTTCTCGAGCACCGTCTGGATCGTTGGGTACAAGGTGGGGGGCTACAAGTGGAACCACATCGGCGGGATGGACGAGTTCGAGCGGGACGGCGGTTCGTTGGACCTCGAGGTGCGCTTCGACCTATCGAAACCGGAGCCGGGCGAGTTTGTGGAGGGCGCACAGATCGGCCTGTGCGTCCGAACCCACTACTCCAGGGCCGGGGATCGCTGGTCGCTGAACCGGCCCCAATGGCAGGATGACATCAATCTGTACCACTACGGCGCATTCGCCTGGGTGCCCCTGGGTGATTGGGGCGATTGGCGGCTCGAGGTTCGTTACGGGGAATCCGAGCGCTCGCGCTACCCCCTGGATCAGGATTACCGCTTCCGCAGTGAGGACCAGCGTGAGCTGGATGCATCCTACTACACGAAAAACTCTATAGACGCCGCTGCGAGGTTGGACGTGTCACCCTGGCGGGGAGGGCGCCTCGGGCTGATCCTGGACGGTTACCGGGAGGGTTCGGGGAACCTTCAATCACTAGGCCCGTACAACCTCGGTGCCGCGTTGCAGCTCGAGCAGGGCTTTTTCGGGGGGATGACCCAGTTCGTCGGCGGTGTACGTCTCGATCAGAACGACCGCTACCCAACGATGCCCACCCTCCGTTGCGGGTTGCTTCAGGGCTTTTCCCACCTCTACGGGACAGACTCGGTGTTCGTGAACTTCGCCAACGGCTTCCGCTTCCCGACGGCTGAGGAGCTGGACCGGAGCCTTGGTCTTCTCGACCCGGAGACCGGCTGGGAGCTTGAGGGCGGCGTCCGGCTGAGCCGTTTGGCCCCCCTCACCTGTCAGCTCACCACCTTCTACCGCGAGGTGACAAACGCCATTCTTCCGGGGGATTCGGTTGAGAATCGGGACGAGATCACCACGGCCTACGGCGGCGAGCTCGAGCTGGCCCTGGGGCCTTTCACCAAACCTTACCTCCACCGCGCAACGGCGCGGAGCACACCGGGGTCCTTCGGGTGGGACTTCCCCCTTAACCTGCGGGCCGGTTGCTCGCTCGTCTGGGACGCAGGGTTGGAACCGGTGTCGGTCGAACAGCCCTGCTTTATGTTGCGGGGAGCGGTGGGGTTTATAGAAACCTTCTTCCAAAATGACCTGACCCTTACCGCTTCGGCGGTGCTCACCTATCTGAACCAGAGGCCCAACCTGGCCTACCCCGGTGAGCCGTCCGTTGAACCGGACCCTGAAGGAAACCTGGAGCATCTGACCCTGGACCTCTACCTCCGGGCGCGGGTGATAGACTTCGACGTCTCGGTGCGCCTCAATAATCTGATCGGGGAAGCGAAGGAGTATTCCACGGCGGGCCGGTTGACGGAACCGATCGGCTTCGCCCTCATGCTCAATTGGATTTTTTACGATTGAATTTCCAGGGAAGGCAAGATTGGCCAGGCTGTACCTGATAACCGACCCTCTACTGGATTCGAAAGAACTCCTGCACCTCTACGACGAGGCCATGCTCGGGGGGCTCGGGCTTTTTCAGCTTCGCGTCAAGGGACTGGACGATTCATGCTTCTTCAAGCTGGCGGAGGAGTTCTCGAATCGGTGCAGTAAGGCCGGCGTGGCCCTGATCATCAACGACCGACCCGACATCGCCATGCTGGTCGGTGCCGCCGGGGTGCACGTGGGACGGTGTGATCTGCCGGTAAAGACTGTCCGCCGTTTGGTCGGCGACGATATGCTCGTCGGCTCCTCGATCCACGACCCCTCTCAGGCCGTTGCAGCCGTAAGAGCGGGAGCCAGTTACGTCGCGATTGGCCCCTGCTTCGCCACCTCGGTAAAACCGGATCAAAGACCCGTCGGTATAACCGTCCTTAGACAAACGGTGTCCGCCACCGATGCCCCGGTCTGCGCCATTGGCGGTATTACACCGGTAAATCTCGGCGAGGTCCTCGACGCGCGACCGGCCTACGCCGCCGTGATCACCGCCGTCTCCAGGTCCGACAGCCCGCTGCGGGTGAAGGAATTCCTCTTGGAGGAGATGAAGAGGGACGGAGGACTCACGTTACAGGATATTTAGGAAGGGATAATCACCGATCATGAACGGGTAGTATCTTACTATCCATGCAGACCTCAGTGTGTGGGGGTATGCTATCCCGCCACCCTATGATAGGGCGATGCGGCGGATAGCGTAAAGCTTGACCGCCACGTCAAGTGTCCGGCGTACACCCGCCGAATCCACGATCGCTGAGGCGGTGGCACAGGTTTTTGCAGGAGGGGACCCGGCGGGCTTCACCGAGGTTCATTTGCGCAAAAACTGTGCCACCGCCGGCGAGGGGCGTTTAAGGCCGACATCCTCCCGAAATCCAATGTAGACAACGATGGATACGTGATGCCCATAAATGGCTAAGGAGCATATTTTACACTGGTTCACAATTGTGTGATGATCCATTGCGAGACAAAACGACCGCTTCAGATGGCCGTAGAGCGACGATCTTCATCTAGCGAAGGGCTTTGGTCCTTCCTTTAACATAGAAGGATCTAATCATTTTTTTCTTTATTAACGGTAGTATTTTAAAGTTGAAAAAAACAAGGGGTTTAAAAATCCCTTGTTCTGATACCTTGTCCCATATTCCACGGACTAGGGAAGTATACAATTGGATACACCAGCCGAGGTCTCATTGGATGCCTACGGATTGAAGATCGGTTTTTTATAAAAACAACCCAGGCTATCTGGGTTGTTACGTCTGATAATGTAGGTTATGTATCCTACTTCTTCTTTTTGTGGCGGTTAGCCCGGCGTTTCTTTTTCCTCTTATGGGTTGCTATCTTCATCCGCTTGCGTTTCTTGCCTGAACCCAAGGTGCACCTCTAAAAAAACTGATGGTTAGAATTTTGCCCTCTCAAATCAAGAGGGCCTCACTATACCACAAAGGGATCGTATTTGACAGCGAGTTTTGCTAGCTCGGAAGGATGGCCTTCAGCTGTTTGGAGGGCTTGAAATGTGGGACCCATTTATCGCCTACGCGGATCATCTCGCCGGTGCGGGGATTACGGGCCAACCTGGCTCTTTTTTTGCGCAACCGGAAGGTTCCGAAGCCGCGGATCTCGATGCGCTGCTTCGCCAGGGTCTCCTCGATCCCCGGCCTCGTCAACGAAACGGTGATCATCTCCAGGATCGCGTTTATCAATTCCGTCGTCTGTTTCAGAGTCAATTGGCTTTTCTTTGCGATCCGTTGGGCGAGGTCTGCCTTGGTCATGCCCCCTCTCCTTCTCACACGATAATCTCTACCGATACATTATCCACAAAAAGTTACCACAATGCAAGTTATGAATTCCTGGCCACGGAGAGATCCTGGTATCGTCCACACTTGTCTCCCCAGCGGCTGATCACTCGTCCGTTTTGTAGAATTTCGACCACCTCGCACACGTTGGGGCAATTATTACACTCAAAACCGAGGGTCCGGTATTCGAACTCGGCCGCCTCAAAGCCTTTGAAGTTCGTTCCGGTTGTCACGGCCATCCGTTCCATAGCCAGTTGGGCGGCGCCGATCGCGCCCATGACGTCGTGGTAGGGCGGGATGATCACCTCGTATCCCAGATGCTTCTCGAAGACTCTCTTGATCCCCCTGTTGGCCGCCACACCGCCCTGGAAGACGACGGGCGGTTGGATGTCCTTACCGCGAGCGATGTTGTTGAGGTAGTTACGCACCAGCGCCTCGGACAGACCGCCGATGATGTCCTCGGTCGTGTGGCCCATCTGCTGTTTATGGATCATGTCCGATTCGGCGAAGACCGTGCACCGACCGGCGATTCTTACCGGGTTGGACGAGCGCAGGGCGTAATCGCCGAACCGCTCGATGGGGATAGACAGGCGCGCCGCCTGCTGATCCAGAAAGGAGCCGGTGCCGGCGGCGCAGACCGTGTTCATCGCGAAATCCACCACGATGCCTTCCCGGAG
>DAOVLG010000400.1 GCA_030631385.1 Candidatus Coatesiibacteriota bacterium
ACCTCAACTCCAGCCTGGTCAAGGAGATCGCACGCCTGGGCGGCGAGCTGTCCCACTTCGTGCCCGAGACGGTGGAGCGGGCGCTCAAGGCGAAGCTGGCCGAGAACGGCGGCCGGATCTGAGGTTCCCATGGTTGATCGGATTTCCCTCCTCCTCCTCGTTGTCTCCATCGTCCTGGCCTCGCCCCCGCCCGAGCCCCTCCTCGATAACCCCCTCCTCTTCGACGAGACCGGATTTTACCATCTCGAGATGGCCCTCAAGACCCAGGGCGACCTGGGCCCTCTCCCCGAGCCCCCGCCCTCCGGTTCCGACCTTCTCCACCTGGACCTCCACCTCGAGTTCTTCCCCGGCACCGGGACCCTCGAGGGTCACGCCGACTGGCTGATTACACCCACGGGCGACGGCCAGGGAGAGTTGGTCCTGCAGCTCACCGAGGACTTGACGATAACCGGCTGCTACTACGACGGCGCGGAGGCTGACTTCGCCCGGCAGGGGGACGGCTTCTTCACGGTTTACCTGGACCCTCCCCTCGCCGCCGGAGAGCAGGCCGTAGTCAGTGTGCACTACGAGGGCCACCCACCCGACGGTCGCCCGCTCACCATCGAGCCCGACCGCGTCCACTGCCGCTCCCACGAGTCCGCCGGCACCACCCACAACTTCTACCCCTGCTACAACTACCCCGCGGATAAGTTCACCGTCACCCAACACTACACCGTCCCCGAGGACCTCGACTGCCTCGGTATCGGCGTCCTTGTCGAGGTGACGGACGACCCGGATGACGGCACCCGGACCTGGGTCTGGGATTCGTCCTACACGACGGCCCACTACCTGGTTTGGGTCCACGCCGAGGGGGACCTGTACTACGGCGTCCTGCGCTCCGAGCCGCTCCTCTTGGACTTCTACTGCTACCCCGAGGAGCTGGATTGGGCCCTGCACGACTACGCCGTATTCCCTTCCATGTTCGACCGGTTCGAGGAGCTCTTCGGCCCCTACGGCTTCGAGCGGCTGGGACAGCAGGATATGTCCAAGGGGATGGAGTTCCAGACCCAGAGCGGGGTGGAGACGGACGGCGAGTTCGGGTACGAGTGGCTCATCGCCCACGAGAACGCCCACCAGTGGTTCGGCAACCTGGTCACCTGCGCCAGTTGGCTGCACACCTGGCTCAACGAGGGCTTCGCCAGTTACTGCGAGGTGGTCTGGGCGGAGCACCCCGAGGCCCACTACGACCCGCTGGAGACCCTGTTGGAACACCGCGAGTGGTACTTCTACGAGGACGCCCGGCGGCGCTACCCCATCGTGGACCCCGAGGTGGACTTCTCCGCCACCATCTACATGAAGGGCTCCTGGATCGTCCACATGCTCAGGTACGTGCTCGGCGACGAGGACTTCTTCGCCGCCATCCGCCATTATCTGGACACCTACGGGTACGGCACCGCGATCACCGCCGACCTGCAGGCGGCCCTGGAGGGCTTCTACACCGACGAGCACCACCCCGGCGATCTGGCGTGGTTCTTCGACCAGTGGTGCTACATGGCCGGCTACCCCGAGTACCGCTGGCGCTACTGGCTCGAGGGCTCGGAGCTTCACATCGGCGTGGACCAGGTTCAGTACACGCTCCACCAGACGCCCTACGCCTTCTGTATGCCCCTCGAGTTCGAGGTGATCTACGGCAACGGCGACAGCCTGCGCCTTTGTTTCTGGAACGACGAGCGGAACCAGGAGTTCACCGCCGAGCTCGAGCGCACCGAATTCCAGGGCGTCGTCTTCGATCCCGACTATCGCGTGCTCTGCCGCGCCGAGGAGTCCGGCCTCTCGGTGGCGCTTTCCACCGAAGTCCTGCCCGAGGGGGTTTTGATTACGGGCGAGGTACTGACCGGCGAGGCCGAGACCGCCTACCTCTACCGCGTCCAGGACCCCGATCAGGGGAGCCCCCTGGCCTGGGACGAGTCGGACTTCCTCGACTGGACACTCCTGAACGTTTACTCCGAGCCCGATAGGTTCAGCTTCACCGACCGCCGCATCCCCTCCCCGGGTGAGTGGAGCTACCTGCTGCTGGTGGTTGTGGTTACCGACGGGGAGGAACAGTACTATCAAACGGAGCCGGTTCTCTGGGAGGGCCGCCGGCCCCGGGAGCTGGTTTTAGCCAACCCCTGGCCCTCGCCCGCGGTGGATGCCGTTAACGTCCGCTTCGATCTGCCCGAGACCGGGTCGGTCTGCCTCACCGTCTACGACCTTTCCGGTCGGCGGGTGGCGA
>DAOVLG010000087.1 GCA_030631385.1 Candidatus Coatesiibacteriota bacterium
CGTTTCATTGTGCTGCTTATCGTGGTAACCGCTCTGGCCGCCGGAGCCCAGGTGCGCGAGTTCGGCCTCGGGATCATCATCGGCGAGCCGACGGGCATCTCCGCCAAGTGGAACTTTTCCCCGCCACACGCCGTTGACTTCTTCCTGGGCTTGTCCTTCAACGAAAGGATCACCATCGGGGCCGACTGGCTGGTTCACATGGGCTGGCTCGCGTTTCCCTGGCGGCCCTACCTGGGCGCCGGCGGACGCATGGCCATCCACGAGGGCAAAAAGGACGACGTGGGCGAGCCCGGCGAGCCCGGCGAGGGCGAGGTGCACGTCTTCGGTCGGGGGCTGATAGGCATCGAGTACCTCTTCCTGGAGGGGCACCTGGGCGTGGCGGCGGAGGTCGGCCTGGGGCTGAAATTCATCCCCGACATGGGTCTCGATATCTCCGGCGGCATCGCGTTCCGGTACTACTTTTAGCCAAGATGTGGGGGTCGCCCGTGTAGCGCGGGGCCTCTATAGCCCCGCCCGGTCGCCCGTGGAAGAGCGACGCTACACAACCCCGCCTTAATGGTATGATCAACCGACGTAACGCGGGGCCTCTATAGCCCCGCCCGGTCGCCCGTGGAAGGGCGACGCTACATTGCCTCGCCGAAAAGACAAGGGGCTTTAACCCCTTGTTTATCATCTCCGCGTACGGTACCAAGATTACCAACGTAGGGGCCGACCTTCAGGTCGGTCCTTAATTTATCCAAGCCTCACAATATCAACACCATACGCGGTCTGTAGTACAGACCGAATGTCGTATCCTGTTGATATTTCTATACAATGCTCTAACCCGTTGATATTATTGCCGAACAGATGTTCGGGTCGCTAACAGTCGAACTATCATGCAGTTTGGTAAATTAGCCACCCTGTTTAGGATAAAATCCTGGATAAAAACCTGCAAAATAAACACCTGTTCGGCGAATTTGGGGGTTATAAAACCGGTGTGCTTTGTAACCCCTTAATATTAAGCAAGTTACACGAATAGCGATAACTTGTTGACTTTGAAAGGGTTAAAGATGAAGAATGTGTTGCTGGAGGGTAGACAAGTTAAATAAACTGGACTATACTACAAACAGGTATGCGAAACAAACCTTTTGAGGAGAGACCATGAAGACCACCGGAAACGCGCTGCCCGCCGATGCCAAGCAGGCAATCGAGGACCTGCGGCGCATCCGCAAACTGGTCGAAAACACGCGTGTCAGCGCCTTCATCAAACACCTGATAAGTACATTGCGCCCGCTGATGGCCCTGCTCGGCGTTCTCCTCGCCGCCGCCCTGGTCGGGATGCAACTGCTGTTGGACCTCGGCCCGGCCACGATCTTGGGGATGGGTAAGACCACCGCATTATGGGTCATCGGGGCGGTTATCACGGTCCTGATGGCCGCCGGCAAGACCATTGCCTTCGGCATCATCGGCCGCCGCGAGGGCTACAGCCTGGGGCGGGTCATCGCCGAACTCTACACCGGCGACTACTTCAAGGTCGCCCTGCTTTGGATCCCCGTGGGCGCTGCCGGCGCCGCGGCCCTGATCCTGACCGGGGCGGGCGAGGCTACCGTGGGCTTCATCTCGGCCTGCCTCGCCGGAGCCATCGCCTCCGTGGGGCTGACCGTCATCCCGATACGCAACTTCGTCGTCCTGGGCCTGGGGGCGCTGGTGCTGGGCATCGCGGCCATGTTCCTCCTCCCCGGATACCCCTTCCTGAAAATCGCCGTGATCTGGGGCCTGCCGCTCATCGCCGCCGGTCTGGTCAAACCCGGCGGGGCGGATACCCGGGACGCGGGGGGTGAGACCGATGAAGGATCCGACTAGGGTCTTCGCCCTCTCGAAGGTCTTCCACGAACGCTCGCGGCTGGCGATCATGAGCGTCCTGTCCACCCGCGGCGAGGAGACTTCGTTCACCGATCTGCTACGGATCCTCAAGCTGACCAAGGGGAACCTGTCGGTGCACCTGAGGACCCTGGAGGAGTCCGGCTACATCGAGGTCACTAAGGGCTACGCCGGGCGTACGCCACGGACGACGTACAGGGCCACACCCAAGGGCAGGCGCGACTTCTCGGCCTATCTGACGATTCTCAAGGACATCATCACCAACATCCAGAGCGGTAAAACCGGGGCCTAGGCCGTTCAAAAGACGAGACCATTGCATAGAGGCGACCAGCGCGGGGTGATGTAGGGTCGCCCCTCAACGGGCGACCGCGTGATTAAATCGGCGGGGCGATGTAGGGCGGTCCCTCTGTGGGTCGCCGAAATTTTTTACCAATGACGCGGTGGGGCGTAGAAGCCCTTCCCTACCATACCCCTCACCCTAACCCTCTCCCCTGAGGGGCGAGGGGACACGAGGATAGCGACCAACGAGAGCGTGTACGCGGCGCTATCGGTTCGAGTGGCGGTGTCTTTGATTCGCGATGCCGGGGTCCAGCGCCCGGCGCAGCACGGATTCAACAGTTCATGGACGACTGATAATCCATAATATATCAAGCACATTCGGACATAACCACATCCCACACCTTGAAAACACAGACTTGACCACACCGGTGAAAATCCACTAACATCACCGCCTGGGCGCAACCACCAACAAAGGAGCCGGTATGGATAAATACGAGTGCACCATCTGCGGGTACGTCTACGATCCTGCCGAGGGTGACCCCGAGAACGGCGTAAAGCCGGGCACCGCCTTCAAGGACCTCCCCGACGACTGGCTCTGCCCTTTATGCGGCGCGGATAAGGATGCCTTTGAGAAGGTAGAGTAGTTACGCAGGCCTTTATTTCGACCGAGGTGTCCCCGTGGAACAGGAACGGCGGCTCGCCGGACGGCTTTGAAAAATTCGTAAAAGACCGCCTTTCGGCCTAAAACCTCGGTTTTGCCCCCGCCGTAACCCCTGGAATACGCGCAACGGCGACTTACCTTTCTTTCATCCGCAAACAACCGATACTACTCGAAGAACCTTGAAAGGGGCCGTTTGAATCTCTTTTGCACCGGCCTTTTTTGTCTACAGTGGACAGAAAAAGAACCGCCTCAACGGTTGAAATATGCAAAAAAGCTAATTGAGATGGGGTCAAATTGTATTATCCGACTCAATTTGTGTAAAATATGCGAGCCGCTGTAAAGGGCTTTGTAGCGTCTTATTGATACCGCTATCCATTACACGAGGAGTAACCGAAGATGCGTAAGATGACCGAGGAATTCCTCTGGGCGTCCTTCGCCGGCGAATCCCAGGCCCACATGAAGTACGCCGCCTTCGCCGACGAGGCCCACAAAGCGGGGTTAAAGAACGTCGCCAAGCTCTTCCGCGCCATCAGCTACGCCGAGCGCGTCCACGCCACGAATCATCTCAAAGCGCTGGGGGGCCTAAAAGACACCAGTGACAACCTCCAGGCCGCCATTGACGGCGAGAACTTCGAGGTGGACGAGATGTATCCGGCCTACGACGCCGTAGCCAAGCTCCAGAAGGAAAAGGACGCTGAGAAAAGCATCCACTTCGCGCTGGAGGCCGAGAAGATTCACGCGGCCATGTACGCCGAGGCCAAGAAGGCCGCCGACAGTGGAAAGGACTTCGAGATCGGCGACATCTACATCTGTCCCAACTGCGGCTACACCCACATTGACCAGGGCGACCTGCCCTCTCACTGCCCCGTCTGTGGCTGGAAACAGTCAACTTTTAAGAAGTTCAGCGGATATGACGAGCTGGTGTAATATCGGTGGTTCGTTCAGCTGCTATATACAATAAGGGACGCAGCGAGCGTCCCTTCCTTAGGAGATAATTTACTATTCTAGAATTTTGATCAATTGCTTTGGAGAGTGAGCAGTTCTAGGATTATTGTACTTCCCGAGAAGCTTGGATTGTTTCAACTTGTTAATATTCCTTCTATCACTAGCCATTACGGAAGCTATCGTTATAGCACTATGATTAAATTCCAGGTCATACCTGTCGTTGATATTCGCATGTTTTTCTGTGTCTGTTCGATAGTGATAATCTAGTAAATCAATCCAAGCTTTAGTATAATACGATGATTCATAGTATTTATTCCATTCTATTATGGGCTTAAAAACTACCTTTTTCATTGTATCTGGTGGAAGTTTTATCGTTAGCTTGTCATCTAGCAGTGTTAAGATATCTTTAATCAGGCAATAATAGTAAGATATGAATAAATATCTTATAATTGGTTTCTTTTTCTTTACTATCAGCTTTACTTGTTGCTTTTTTGCGTACTCTCTATGGGCGAATGCTTCATCGTCCATCACCCATGCCGCTATAAGAACATCAACATAGTCAATGAGATCCTTAATCCGCAATCCCTTAATATTTATAAATTTCTTATATAAATCGTGTTCTTCTAATAAACAGGTTATTGATACATCTAGGTCGATATCTTCCCCAATTTCCTCTCGGTATAATATTTTAACCATCTCATATATACTGAGAACATAGGGGTCTTTAATTAACAACCCCCCACTCAATTCATCAAGCGTTTCCAATATCTGTTTTCTTTGGGCTTTATCGGTTAGTTTACCTAATTCAGGAAGATAAGAACCAGGGATAGCGAGCTTGTAGCTGCTATCTTTTACCTTATTGTACATAGTATCCCAAAGTTCGCATTCCGTATGACGACCTATTTGGTGCAGGAAGTTAGTATCTAACACAATGTACTTTATCTCACTATCCATAGTTCTCTCCAAAACTAGGGAAATTACAGCATGGAAAATAATGAACGAAAACCGCACAGGTGTCAAGCTAAAAGTAGTGATCGTGAGACATAATATAATTACCTCTGCTATAATCGTTAATGTGAAGCAGATAATGAAAGCCTACCGCTGGATCGAGGACCGAATAGTCCGCCTGCTGGACTACTTCGAGACGGCGCCGATCACGCTGGGGCGGGCGTTGGCGCTCCTCGCCGCCACCTTCGCCTTCCGGAACATCTTCGAGGCCCTCGCCGCCGGGTCCGCCCTCTACTATCCCGCCGCCTTCTTCGTCCACTTCCCCCTGGCCTACCTGCCCGGTATCGTGCTGATCCCGCTCGTTCTGGCCGCTTTATCGGGTGAGAGGGTGGAGCGGGTGACCAAGGTCCTGGTCGTGGCCTGGACGCTGACCATCCTCCCGCCGGTCCTCGAGCTGGTCATGGGCCACGTCGGGGCAACAATCAGCTACCTGCCGATCCAGCCCGGACGCTTCTGGTGGAGCGTAACGAACTACTTCAACCCGGCGGTGGGGTTCGAGGGTGCCACGGCGGGGGTGCGTCTCGAGGCGGCGCTGGGGGTAGTCCTAGGTGGGTACTACGTGTACCTGAAGCGGCGGAAGATCTGGATCGCTCTGGCGAGCCTGCCGGCAATCTTCTTCGTGATGGTCAACGTCTTCAGCCTGCCCTACATCTTCCACCACATCCTGCGGGCCTTCGGCTCTGACATCCCGCACGTGGCCGCCCTCTTCGGCACGCACGGCATCGCTCTGCGCCACGCTTTGGACCTCTCCGACTACTCGACGGCCCTGTTGGACCTTCTGTACCTGACACCGCTTCTCGTCCTCTGGCTACTGGTGTACAACCGGAAAAAATTATGCCGGGTCGTCCGTTGGGCCTTCCGCTTCGACACCGGCGGTTTCGCCCTGGCGACGGTCGCCGGGCTGTGGCTCGGATACCGGGCGGTAGGGGCAGGTGCGCCCCTGGACAACCCGCTCGACTGGATGGCCATGCTCGGCGCCGCACTTGCAATGCTGCACGCAGGCTTGGGGATCCGCCTGATGCTGCCGAAGGAATCGCCCGGCGACAAACCCAGTAGCGAGGATGACGCCGGCTCTCTGACAGACCGTGAGCGGAAGAACATCGGTTCGGTCTGCCTATTCCTGGCCGTCGGATACGCGGGTACGGTGAACTATTACCTGTTGGGAACGCTGGCCGTCTTTGGCGCCGCCCAAGCCTTCCTCTACCTGCGCCCGTTGAACCTGCGGCGGATCTGGCCGCTTTCGGGGCTCTTCATCGGGACTTCGGTCGTCGCAGCATTAGCCACCGGCCTGGCGGTGTTCATCGGCGGAGCGGTCACCACGGCGCTGTCCGGAGTGCTCACCTGGGGCGTGCTCGTCGCGGCTGTCCTGGGCGCGGGAATCTTGGAACTCAGGCAAGAGGCTCTCCTGGGCGACCTGCTCAAGGGAAACCGGCGACGGATCTTCGCCGCGGTGACCTCCTCGCTCGGGGTCCTGCTGGCGATCCTGCTCCCATTGCCCCTCTGGAGCCGGCTGGTCCTGGCTGTTCTGGGAATCGGTTTAGCCTTGGTGCTCCTGGCATCGAAGGAGAGGGTTCCGCGATACGCCCATCTCATCTGGCCCGCGGCGGTCGTCGTCGTCCTCGGGGGCCGATTGACGGCGGGGGAGGAGCCGTTCTATCTATCCAACCTGCCGCCCAACCCCACCGCCGTCGCCGCCCTGAACGAAGCTACCGATTTTGAGAGGAACGACCTCTACGCCCACGCGGCCATCGAGTACACCCGAGCGGTGCAGGCCGGTGACGAACGGGCCCAGGTTTTCGGACCCCTGGCCTTCAACCTGCGCATGACCGGGAGGATCTCCGAGGCGGAAGCGGCTCTCGAGCGCTCCGTTTCCCTCCACCCCGAGCACGCCCCGGCGATCGTGGACCTGGCGGCGGTAAAGATTGCCCTGGGCAAGACCCACGAGGGGGCCGCGCTTTACCACCGCGCGCTCCAACTCTGGCCGAATCTCGTTCAACCCCGCATCGCCCTGGGAAGACTGGCTTTGGATCGAGCGGCGTATTTTCGAGAAAACGAGCAGATGAACCTGGCCGAGGAGTCCTTAACCGAAGCGTTGCGTTGGGCGAAAGGGGCCTACGAGATCAACCCGTCGAGCGATTCGGCGGCCGGTCTGTTGGC
>DAOVLG010000141.1 GCA_030631385.1 Candidatus Coatesiibacteriota bacterium
GCCGTATAAATCGGCCAAACATCCATCAACTGTGCACCACATTTCCGCTACCGGAAGGTCTGCATCGGGGGTGAAGGTGCAAATTACATCGTTTAGATCGTCGTCATCAATGTCGAGAGTTCCCGTGATTTCTTCGGTCGATCTGTAATCTGTATCAATCGAACGATTTGTGGTCACTGGAACGGACCTTAGAAGATCAAGCAAGGACCAGTACTCCACAGTGAAGACAATCGTTGACACGTCAACACCTGATTCATCGTCTTTGCAATGAAACACGATGTCCGTATCCACCGGCACGCCGGAATCGCCGTCGTCGGGATCCATGCCCTCCACCCAGGGCGGCCACTCGGGCCCGCCCTCTTCGTAGTCTATGTCCAGGTAGGGCGCGTTGCTGCCGTACTCCTTCGAACACCAGCGCTGGTAGTACGAAGAGCCTAGGCCCAGGCAGATGAGTCCGAAGTTGTCAAAGTCGCCGTCAACCCAGCCCTGGACCAGGTCGGTCACATCGAAGGTTTTCCAGCCGTTGGGCGGGCCGCCGCTGGCGGTGGCCCAGACCGTGCTGTCGTCGAAAGTGGGTGCCGGGGCCGTCAGGGTCGCCTCTTCCCAGTACTCGGTAACCCGGTAGATATCAACATCTAGGGTGCCCGACGACCAGCCTTGGTAGCGGTAGACGTAGAAGATGGCGGAGTTGATGGTGGCGTCTTCGATGTCGTCAAGGTCCCACTCGAGAACAGGCCGCTGATCGTAAGAGCTCTCGGTGTTGATCCGGAGCTCGCCGGAACTTCCGTAGGGGCCGTAGCCCGTCCAGACCCAGGTGTCCTGGATCGCAACGGGCTGTATGGTGTCAGCGGTATCGTAGGTCACGCTGACGGCGCTGCCGAAAGACACGACGGCGAAAACGCACAGCACAATAACAGAAGCGTACTTCATTCGTTCCTCCTTTGTATTTTAAATTACCTCAAATGTTTTATAGCATTCAGTTGTGTGCAAGGGGTGGGCAAGATTTTTTTAACAAGGGGTTTTATATCCCTTATTCCGCCACTAAAAAGGGGAACCCCGCGGGGTTCCCCAATTCGCTTGCCGTTCCAGGTCGTTAGATACCGGCCTTGATGGCGCCCCAGGTGGTCTCTTCAACGGCGATTGGGGGGGAGGTGTCGAAGCTCCAGACGAAGTCTTCTTCCATCTCGTTGTCCCTGGTGTCGGCGAGGCCGGCGGCCACGGTGCAGGTGATGGTTTCACCCTCGTAGAGGGGATCGTAGGGGGTGAAGGTGCAGATCACGTCGAGGCGGTCGGAGTCGTCAATGTCCAGGTCACCGGGCAGGGTCCGGGCCGGGGAGGCGTGGATACCCAGCGCGGCGCCGGCGCTCACCATGCGGTCACCACGGAGGGTGGTGTCCTGGACGGTGAAGTCAATGGTGTCGGTATCCACCGGCGAGATGTCGTCCTTGCAGTGGAAGACGATGTCGGTGTCTATAGGAACATCGGCATCACCGTCGTCGGGATCCATCTCGTCCACGTAGGGCGGCTCGGTGTCAGGCACGAGCTCGTAGTAAAAATCCACCTCGTAGTACTGGATGTACTCCCAGACGTGGTGCCAATAGGACAAAAACTCGATCTTGACGAAGTCGGTCGTCTTCTGGTCGGCATCGAAATAGTACTCCTGGACCCAGTGGTCGTCGGTGGTGTCGTCGAAGTCGAAGTCCAGGGTGCTGGCGTCGGAGAAGGAGAGCTGGACGGCCTTGGGGATGCTGTAGTATCCGCCCTGGTAACTCCGGCCCTCGGTGCGGATGTAGCAGACCTCGATGTCGTCGGGCCAGTCCACCTGGAACCAGTCCCCGGCCCCGTCGGTGGTGGGATGGGTGGTCCGGTTGTTGCTCCAAAAGGTGGTAAAGTCTCCGTCAATGGCGTTGCTAGTGGGGTAACCACCCAGTACGCTCCACGCCGTGGCCGTGGCTGAGGAGGTGTCCACCTCCTCGTAGGCCAAGGCCGGCAGTACTAGAACGACAAGGGCTAGAAAAATGGCGATTCTCACGGCTCTTCCTTTGGTTATAGGACAACCATCACAATTGGAAAACTCGGGTATCCCTTCCACTTCCTCAGATGTCTTATGACACACATCTCATCCTACATCAAAAAGACTAAAATTTGGTACTAAATTAATCCACCGGTGCAACTCTTCCGTACGAAACACTGCTACGCACCCGCGCCCTTGACTAGGCGCACCGGAGCGGCTAAACTCGCAGCACGCGCAACAAAAGCACGACCTATTCCGTACACCTGGAGTTAGAAGTGAGCGCCCGGATCATTGACGGCAGGGCCATCGCCAAGGAGCTGCGCGCCCTCAATTCGGCGAAGGTCGAGGAGTTGAAGGCCGCCGGGGTCGAGCCGGTCCTGGCGATCCTCACCCCCGAGGGCGATCCCGCCGCCGGGGCCTACGCCCGGTCGCTAGCAAAGGCCGGAACCAAACGCGGCCTCGCGGTCAATACGGTAAACCTCCCCGCCGACGTGAATCAGGAGCGGTTCGCCGAGCTGTTGAAGGACGCCGAGGCCGGCGCCCACGGGGTGCTCGTCATGCGCCCCCTGCCGGCTCAGCTCGATGAGGACCTGGTTGACTCCCTCGTTGATCCCACCAAGGACGTGGACGGGGTTCATCCGGAGAACGCGGGGCTGCTGGCCCTGGGTCGCCCGCGCTTCGTTCCGGCCACGGCGCGTGCGATGCTCCACCTCTTAAAATCCACCGGTGTCGCGCTCGTGGGCAGGCGCGCGGTGGTCATCGGCCGCAGCCCCATCGTCGGCAAGCCGCTCTTTCAACTGCTACTGGCCGAGCACCTGACGGTGACCGTCTGTCACAGCCGCACGGTGGACCTGCCGGGCGTGGCCCGGGAGGCCGACGTGCTGGGGGTGGCGATTGGCCGGGCGCACATGGTGACGCCGGATTACGTCAAACCCGGCGCCGTGGTCCTCGACGCCGGATTCAACTGGAACGACGAGCTTGAGAGCGAACAGGGCGACGTACACCCCGACGTGGAACGGGTCGCCGGCTGGTTCACCCCGGTCCCCGGCGGCGTCGGCCCGGTGACCACCCAGCTTCTTTTGGAAAACGCCCTCCGGGCGGCTCAAATCAACCGTCAGGGTTACGAGCTGTAATTGGAATACGCTACCTCACTGACAAGATGATTATGCGTGTTTTAACCGTATTTTTAGTGATGAGCCTGTCAGTAACTATGAGTTGCTCCGATGAGCCGGATGAGGTAGCTTCAGACAAGGAGGTTCCCAACCGCATCGCCTTCCACTCCTACCGCGACGGGGACTCCGAGATCTTCGTGATGGACGCCGGCGGGAGCAACGAGATCCAGTTGACCAACAACACAAAAACGGACAAGTGTCCCGCCTGGAGTCCGGTGGAGTAAAGGCACCCCCCTCCCTAGCCCTCCCCCCAGGGGGGCGAGGGGACAAGAGGCACCCCCCTCCCTAGCCCTCCCCCCAGAGGGGTGAGGGGATAAGAGGCACCCCCCTCCCTAACCCTCCCCCCAAAGGGTGGAGGGGGTGAGAGGAAGCATCAGACAGCTACATTCAGTCAACCGCTGAGGAGCAGCCTTGGCCGAAAAGAAAACCCAAACCGCGGTGAAGAAGCGGAAAAAGAAGCGCATTATCCTGTTCGCCATCCTCGGCGCGCTGGTGGCGATCATCCTCATCAACGTCCTCGCCTCGGGCGAGCCCGAGGCCGAGGTGAACATCGAGGCGGTCGAGCGGCGCACCCTGGAGAGCATTGTCTCGGGACCGGGCCACATCCGCCCCGCCATCGAGGTGGACCTGGTGGCGCTCACCGCCGGACAGATCACCCAGGTGGCCGTCACGGAGGGGCAGCAGGTCCGGGCGGGGGACCTCATCCTCGAGATAGACCCGGACCAGTCCCAAAGCATGCTCTCCCAGAGCCGGGCCAACTACTCCGCCGCCCAGGCCCAGCTCGACCTGGCCAAGGCCAACCTGACCCAGGCCGAGGATAACTTCGACCGCCAGCAGACGCTGTACGACGACGGCCTGATCTCGGACCAGGAGTGGGAGACCGCCCAGACCCAGCTCCAGGTCGTCCGGGCCCAGCACGAGAGCGCCCGGAGCCGGTCCTGGGGCGCCCTGGCCTCGATCCGCGCCGCCCGCGACTCCGTCGACAAGACCGTCTACTCCTCACCCATGGACGGCGTCATCGTCGCCCTCAACTTCGAGCAGGGCGACATCGCCTACCCCCCCACCTTCAACATCGTCCCCCTGGCCACCATCGCCAGCCTCGAGGGGATGAAGGTGGAGGCCGAGATAGACGAGACCGACGTCATCCTGGTCGAGATCAACCTGCCCGCCGTGGTCGAGATCGAGGCCCTGCCACGCCAGCGCTTCGCCGGCTACGTCTCCGAGATCGCCCGCTCCGCCAAGACCTCCCTGTCCGGCACCCAGACCGAGGTGGTCAACTTCGAGATCAAGGTCGTCATCACCGACGAGTTGCCCCTCACAGTCCTGCCCGGGATGAGCGCCACAGTCGAGATCACCACCGACACGGCCTCCAACGCCCTCAGCATACCCATCTCCGCCGTGGTCGTCCGGGACACCGAAACGGTACAGGAGTGGCTCGGCGACGACTTCACCCCCGCCGACGACTGGGATGAGGTCGAGGGGGTTTTCGTGCTCGAGGACGAGACGGTCTCCTTCCGACCGGTCATCACCGGGATCGCTGACGAGGCCTACATCGAGATCCTCGAGGGCCTCGAGGAGGGCGAGGAGGTCGTCAGCGGCCCCTACAAGGAGCTGCGGGAGCTGGAGCACGGAAGCGGGGTCACCATCGCCGAGGTTGACGACGAAGAGGAATGACCCGCGATCACAGCAATAAACCGAGACCTTTAGTAAATGCGATTGCGGCGGAGGTTTTCGCCCAAGCCCATCCGGGGCTTCAAGTCTGCAACCCCATGATAAACAAGGGGCTCAAACCCCTCATTCCTAGAATGGATAACTGCAACTTGCTCCTAAAAAAATGCATGTTCATCGGCAACCATTTTGTAAAGATGATCATGATGGTGGCTTAGTGAAAATTCACATGTTTCAACGAAAAGCAAAACTGTGCCTGTTTCTGCTTTTAGCCAGCTTCTTTCTGGCTTGCGACTTGGTCAGTGAGCCCGGTGAGGCCGAGGTCTTCAACATTGACCACCCCCCCAAGGGGACGGTGCTCACCGTCTGGGCACCGTCAGATACCTTTGCCGAGATGCAACAGCTCCAATGGGCCGAGGATGGCGAGAGCATCTACGTTACATGTATCCACGGGTGGTACCCTACTTGGCCGGGGTTCTTGGTTGAATATGATCTCTTTACGCAAGAGCGCCTGTTTACCAGGGGATTCTCTTCTTTAGATTTCATTTCCTACAGTTCCTGTGTGGATGAAGCGGCGGATTACGCCTATACCGGTCGCGCGCGACCCTATTACTACAGCGGCTTCGGCCTGTCCGGTTATATTTTCCGCGATTACGGCGAAGATAGAATGGAGGACCGTTTCTTCATTGACGACAATCAGGCACGCTATGACCTCCATTTCACCCCCGACGGCTCCGGGTTCGGCTACTGGATGGACCTCAGGGGGAGTGACCAGTTCGCCTTTGCCGTATTTGACAGGGTCACGGAAACAGAAACACAACTTTTCAGCGTGGAGCCGGACCTCTTCGACACCCGCCACTTCTGCTGGTGGCCGACGGGCGACTCCATCGTCA
>DAOVLG010000162.1 GCA_030631385.1 Candidatus Coatesiibacteriota bacterium
CCACTCGTCTTGGTGAATAACGCGAGCGACCAACGGGAGCGTTGCTCGCGGAGAATGCATTCGAGCGATAAGAAACTCCCCTCGCGGAACAGCGATCCAACGCGCTGCGTTGGTTGAAACCCCTCGTCCTGGTTTAATCCCGCAATGTCGCAGGTTCAGTACCGTTAAGCAATCATTATACCGATAAGCATTTTTTACCTGGTCTTGATCCACACCAGGCTCACTCGTGGAAGTGGTAGAAGAGCTGGAGGCGGTCGGAGAAGACGCGGTAACAGTTGGGGCATCCCAGGCGTTCGGCCTGGGAGAAGCCGGACCAGCTCGTGCCGCACTCGGGGCACACCGGGCCCTCCCTCTGGCCGGCGATGCGGATCAACGGCGAGGGGACTCCGAGGCCGTAGAGGAAATCGGCGGAGGGGGGTGGGAGCCACATCTCCCACTCCGCCTCGGAGCGGACCACCTCCAGGCAGGCTTCACAGAGGGCCAGGTCCTGACCCCAGGCCGGGATGAAGCGTACCACGGCCTCCTCGGAGCCGCAACGGTCGCAGTTCACTAAACCTCCATCGGTTCGAGCGCCCCCTCGGAGAGGAGGAGGGCGCGATCGGCGCGCGCCGCCAGCCGCTCGTCGTGGGTAACGATTACGAAGCTGGTGCCGTCCACCCCGGCCAGGTCGAAGACGAGATCGAACACGCGTTCGGCGGTGCCGGGGTCCAGGTTGCCGGTGGGCTCGTCCATGAGGACGAGGGCCGGATCGCCCACCAGGGCCCGGGCGATGGCCACCCGCTGCTGTTCGCCGCCGGAGAGCTTGGCCGGCGAGTGGTCGAGGCGGTCGGCGAGGCCAGCCCTCCCCAGGATATCCTTGGCGCGACGGCGGGCCTTCGCCGGGACCTGCCCCCCGGCCAGAAGCGGCAGCATCACGTTCTCCAGGGCGCTGAACTCACCGAGCAGGTGGTGCATCTGGAAGACGAAGCCCACCTCCCGGTTGCGCACCAGTGCCAGCTCCCGAACCGAGAGGTCGTCTAGCCACCGGTCCCTGATCCTCACCCGGCCGCCAGTGGGCCGGTCCAGGGCGCCCAGGATGTGCAGAAGGGTGCTCTTGCCGGTGCCCGAGGCGCCGACGACGACCACGGTCTCACCGGGGGTGACCCTGAGGTTCGCGCCCCGGAGGACGTCCAGGCGCCGGCCGCCGTCGAGGAAGTAGCGCTCCACCCCCTCGGCGACCAGGATCGGGCTACTCATAGCGGATCGCCTCCAGGGGGTCGAGCCGGCTCGCCCGCCAGGCCGGATAGAGGGTGGCCAGGAGGGTGATGACCATCGAGGCCGCGCTGATCAGCACCACGTCGCCCCAGCTCATCACCGCCGGCAGGTGGTCCATGTTGTAGATCTCCGCCGAGAGCTGGATGAACTTGTACTTCTCCAGAAGCCAGGCCAGGACGGCTCCCAGAACACCGCCGATCGCCGTCCCCAGGCCGCCCAGGACCAGCCCCACCGTCAGGAAGATACCGCCCACCTGGCCCCGCCCGACCCCGAAGCTCAGCATCACGCCGATGTCCTGGGTCTTCTCCACCGCCAGCATGATCAGGTTGCTCACCACGTTGAAGGCCGCCACCAGCACCACGATGATCACCACCAGGAACATGGCGAACTTCTCCATCTCCAGGGCGGCGAAGAGGCGCTCGTTCATCTGGGTCCAGTCCCGGGCGTGGTAAACACCGCCCAGCTTCTCGTTGAGCTCTTCGGCCACCTCACCCGCCCCGAAGGGGTCCTCCACCCGCACCTCGATCACCGTGACCTTGTCGCCGATGTTCATGAAATCCTGGGCCAGTCCGATGTCCAGGTAGGCGAGCTGGGCGTCGTACTCGTACATCCCCGTGGAGACGATCCCGGTGATCTGCAGCTTCTTCATCTTGGGCGGGATGGGGGTCAGGGGGTCCCACTCCCCCGTCGGCATTACCAGGACCACCTCGTCCCCCACCACGGCGGATAGCTGGTAGGCCAGCTCCTTGCCGAGCACCACCCCGTGGTTCGGGTCCGCACCGGCGGGGTCACCGATTACGGAGAGGGGATCGCCCTCGTCACCGTTGCGGATGACGCCGGTGTAGTCCTTGGGCCTGAAGGAGAAGTCACCCTCGATGACCAGGCTGGGCAGACTCGTAATCCGGCCCTCGATAGCGGGGTCTATCCCCCGGAAGACGGCGCCGATGGTGTTGGCCCGGTTGACGAGCATGCCCTCCAGGTACACCGCCGGTGAGGCGGCGACCACCCCGGAGGTGTCGGTGATCCGCTCCAGAAGCGGCCGCCAGTCGGTGATCGGCCGCCGCATGTAGTCCACCACCATGATGTGGGCGTTGTTGGCTAAAATCCGGGAGCGCACGTTCTCCTGGAGCCCTTCCATCACGCTCACCACGATCAGGAGGCTCGCCACGCCCAGGGCGATGCCGCCCACGCTGATCCAGGTGATGACCCGTAAGAATCCTTTTCGTCCGGAGCGCAGGTAGCGGAAGGCCACGGCGAGCTCGAAGCGCCCCAGCCGGGCGAAGAGCAGCACCAACCCGATGAACGCCGCCACCAAGCCCAGAACCAGGGCGATGGTGATCAACGGGGGCAGGCCTTCAACCTCGGGCAGCATCAGTCCTCAATCCGTTCCTTGACGAAATCGAGCACCTCGTCGGCCGCCCCGAGGGCTTCCGCGGCCTGGCGCTCGTTGAAGTAATCGCTGGGCGCTCCTGAGCCCAGGCTGTTGGGGTAGCGGGCGAAGATGTAGTAGTGCTCCAGGTCCCGGGCGATATCCTCGAAGCGGGTGAAACCTGAATCGTATTTTTTACAGAGATCCACCAACTCCACCAGGGAGTGTATCTTAACCAGGTCCTCGCCCTGGGAGAGGAGGAACGCCTTCAGCGCCAGCTCAATCGCCTGCTGGCTCAAGAAACACACCTGGGAGTGGAAGTTCTGCTTCTTCAAAGCGGCGGCCGCGTTGAACTGCGTCTCCGCTTCGCGAAGCCACGCCCTTGCCTTTTTTTCAGGCATCGCGCGCATCGTACAACACCTCGCCCTCCGCCAGGGCGGTCCTCACCAATGGGGTTTGCTCACGAGCACGGTCAAACTCCTCCGGCGTGAGCACGAAGGCGTTGACCACCTCGTTGATATCCAAAATTTTCCACACCTTCGACGCCCGCTCGGGTGGATTCCCCTCGATCTCCATCACCACCAGCAGGTCAATGTCCGAGTCCTCGAAGGCCCGCTTCCGGGCGACGCTGCCGAAGAGGACCACCAGCTCCGGCCCCCGCGCGACCAGGCGCGGCAGGGCCGCCAGGAGTGTCTCCCGCAGCTTCTCCGCCCGCCGCCGCTGCCTTTCCCTCGCCGGGACGAAATTATCCAGGTCCACCTACCACCAAACCTTCAGCCTCATCCGGGGAAACCGGAGCCGACCGCCCTTGGCTGGCTTGCACCTTGTGGAAACAAATGCAAGAGACCTCCGCGTAACTCCATGTATTCACGAGGCTTGTTCGCACCGGCGGTGGCACAGTTTTTGCGCCATCATCCATCGAAATCGTCCGCCGGCCCCCGCAGTGCAAAAACCTGTGCCACCGCCTCACTCAGGTACGCCTCATAGATAGCTGCCGGTCTTCCTCACATCCCCCCGCCCCCTTTAGGGGGAGGGGGTTAGGGTGAGGGGGGCGGTTTCTGTTTTTCCGGCTTCACGGTGCTCGAATATCCTTCGGCCTCATCTGCGGAAAAAGGATCACGTCCTGGATGCTCGGCGCGTCGGTGAAGAGCATGGCCAGGCGGTCCACGCCGATGCCGAGGCCGCCCGTGGGCGGCATGCCGTACTCGAGGGCGCGGAGAAAATCCTCGTCCACCACGCCGGCCTCCTCGTCGCCCAGCTCGCGCCGGCGGGCCTGGACCTCCATCACCCGGCGTTGGATGTCGGGGTCGTTCTGCTCGCTGAAGGCGTTGCCCAGCTCGAGGCCCGCGATGTGGGGCTCGAAACGCTCGGCCAGCCGGGGATCATCGGGTTTGGTCTTGGCCAGGGGGCTCACGTCGGCGGGGTAGTCAATTACAAAGACCGGGTCCTGCAACAGCGTCTCGGCCACGGCGTCGAAGATACCCATGATGATCCTGCCCGTGGGGGCGTGGTCCGGGTATTCCAGACCGTGTTTATCGGCCAAGTTCAACACCGCCTTGCGGTCGAGCTCCCGTCCCGGCTCGATGCCCAGGTCCACCCCGGTCTGTTCCTTAATCGCAACCAGGACCGGCAGCCGCCGGAAATTCTTCGCCAGGTCTATCTCTCTCCCCCGGTACGTGATGACCGTACCCCCGGTGAGCTCGCGGGCCAGATAGCGCACGAGCTCCTCGAAAAGCACCATCATGTCGTTGTAGTCGGAAAAGGCCTGGTACAGCTCGCACTGGGTGAACTCGGGGTTGTGGGTGCGGTCCATCCCCTCGTTGCGGAAGTCCTTGCCGATCTCGTAGACCTTTTCGATGCCACCTATTATCAAACGTTTTAGGTACAGCTCGTCGGCGATGCGCAGGTAGAGCGGGATGTCGAGCTTTTTGTGATGGGTGGTGAAGGGCGCCGCCGCCGCGCCGCCGTAGATCGGTTGCAGCACCGGCGTCTCCACCTCCAAAAAGCCGCGCCCATCCAGGAAGCGGCGGATCAGCGCCGTCATCCGTGTGCGGACTTTAAAGCGCTCCCGGCTGTCGGGGTTTAGAAGAAGGTCTAGGTAGCGCTGACGGTAGCGGGCCTCCACGTCGGCCAGGGCGTCGTGTTGGATTACGCCGCCGGACTCGTCCCGCGTCTCTTTTACCACCGGAAGCGGACGCAGGCTCTTGGCCAAAAGGGTCCAGTCCTTCACGGCCACCGTGGGCTCACCGGTGCGGGTGGTCATCGCCCGGCCACGGACCCCGACAAAGTCGCCCAGGTCCAGGAGCCCGACCAGCTCGTAGGACTCCTCCCCGAGCACATCTTTTTTGAAGTAAAGCTGGACGCGCCCACTCTCGTCAGCCAAGTCGGCGAAGGTCGCCTTGCCGTGGCCCCGCAGGGCAACCAGCCGCCCGGCGAGGGCGAACCCGTCGCCGGACCCCTCCAGCTCGGTGAAATGCTCCAGCAGCGAGGCGACGCTCCGGTCGCGGCGGGAGCGCACGGGGTAGGGCGAAACGCCGGCCTCCTCGAAGCGCCGCCGCTTTTCCCGCCGGTGGCGGATCTGATCCAGCGTCTCCCCGGCCAACGTTTCTCCTTGAGCTCAACGCGGTTACACACGCGAAAGGGCCAAGCCGCCCGACCGATGCTACCACACCGCCCCCCGGTTGACAACAGCCCGCACCGTTGACCCCGGCGGATTTTACTGGTATATCTCCCCCCGCCATGCTCAACCCCACCGAACGCCGGGTCATCA
>DAOVLG010000367.1 GCA_030631385.1 Candidatus Coatesiibacteriota bacterium
GGCGCATCCTGGGCCTGTTCGGAAGACGGGCGCTGCTCCTCCTGAACGGCTTCGAGTATCCCCAGGTGGAGAATTTCTACTTCGAGGGCGGTTTCGTACCCCTGCTCAGGTGGCCCTGGTTGAGCCTGTACGTGCTATTACCCTTGGGGGTGGCCGGGCTGATCCTCAGCCGGAGGAAGGGCGCGCGGGTGCTCGGTGTCATCGCCCTGGCCTACGCCTTGAGTCTACTGCCCTTCTTCGTCACCGCCCGTTTCCGCTTCCCGGTAATACCGCTGGTGATCATCGGCGCCGGTCTCTTGGTCGAGCGGGCGTACCGATTGATAAACATATGGAGAAAGGCCAAACGCCGAAAACGGTTGATCCTAAGCGCTACGGTATCGGCGGCCGTCCTCCTGCCGCTCGTTGCAGCAACGGCTTACCGCCCCGAGGTCACCAAGGCCTACGATAACCACGCGGTGGGCTACAACAACCTGGGCACCGAGGCCTACGCCCGCGGCGACTACTCCGAGGCGGTGCGTTACCAGGAGCTGGCTCTGGAGGAAAGCCCGGCCATGGTCCCGGCGCGGCTCAACCTGGGCCGGTCCCTCCTCGCAGCCGGGGAGCACACCCTGGCCGAGGAAGAGCTTCTTCCGCTTCGGAAAAGCCGTTTGGACCCGGTGAGGCTGGAACTGCTCATCGCCGAGGCCCAGCGAGGTGGAGGGGATGATCTGGCGGCGCTGGAGACACTTCAGCGGGCGAGCGAGGCTCCCTTCGCCGATGGCAACATCCTCGCCGCCCTCTCGCGGCTCTACCTGGACCTGGGCGACACCTACCACGCCCGGGAGGCGGCCCGGCGCGCCGTCGAGCTGTCGCCCGAAGGACAGAACGGCTACCTCGCCCTCGCCGATATCGAATACACCGAGAACGACGAATCGAAGGCACTGGAATATATACACTCCGGCCTGGAGCGATCCACGCTCAAAGCCGACCTGCTGCTGTTTGCCGGTGGGTTGAAGGGTGCGCCCGAGTTTCTTAAACAGGCCGCCCTGACGGCGGCGGAGGAGGGGAATTGGCGCACGTGGGCCAGGGCGCTTGTTTCCCTGAGCCAGCTTGACTAAACGGCCGACGTTTTCATGTGTTGACTCCGCCCCTCACCCTAACCCTCTCCCCAGAGGGGCGAGGGGATAGAAAAAGACAAGGGGTTTAAACCCCTTGTTTTCGCAGTGGCGGCCCTACACTTGAAACGCCCACGGGCTAGGGAGAGGGGGAATGTAGGGCGGGGCTTCTACGCCCCGCCGCCGATTTAATCAAGCGGTCGCACGCTCCAGGGGCGACCCTACACCATCGCATCGCATCCTACAAGACGTAGGGGGGCTCCGTACCCCGCTCGGTTTTTCATACAAATTTTCTTCATTGGACGGGCGGCTTGCAGCTGCCGCTCTACACACATAAAGAGGCGGGGCATCCCGCATAAGTTAATTGTTGAGGAAGGGTGTCGGTCAATCGAGCAGCTCGAGGAAGGTGTAGTGGTAGTAGGTCTCGTAGACAATCCCGCCGTCCTCGGCTTCGTAGGCCGAGCCGAAGACCTCGACCCGGATTCCGTACTCGCCGCCCTGGGTCAGCGTCCACTCCTCGTAGGTCACCTCGGGGTAATCGTAGATATCCCAATTGACGATGCGCAGATGATCGGGCTGGGCGCCCCTCCTGTACGTTTCTCTGAACTGCGGCGCCATGCCCCGCCTGGCCAGCCCCACCTGGATCAGCACGCCGTCAATCTCGACGAAGAGCGTGTTCTTGGATATCTGGGTGGTGATGTGATAGACGGCGTCGGGCGTGTCCCAGGCCGCCTCGTACCACCAGTAGGCGCAGGGCTTTTCGGAGAAGGGACCGGTCAGCTCTTCATCGGCCCACACCCGGGCTACCAGGTAGTCCTTGCCGTCGAAGGCCAGGGCTTCATAATCACCGCCGCTTCCACAATCCTCGATGGCGGACTCGGGCAGGCGCTCCAGATCGGGTATCTCCAACGGGATACCTTCCTCCTCGCTTCCATCGGCGCAGCCGGCCAGTACTCTCGCGACGAGTAACGCCCACGACGTAAATCGCTCCAAACACGGTATTCATCGTTCCCCGATCTTTCACAAACAGGCGTTGAAGGCCTCGATGCCGGCGTATTCCGAGGTCTCCAGCGCCTCTTCAATTCGCAGAAGTTCGTTGTACTTGGCCAGACGTTCGCTGCGGTTCGGCGCGCCGGCCTTGATCATGCCGCAGTTGGTGGCCACGGCCAGGTGGGCGATGGTGGCGTCCTCGGTCTCGCCGGAGCGGTGGCTGACGATGCAGGTCATCTCGGAGCGGAAGGCGGTGCGCATCGTTAAGAGGGTCTCGCTCACCGTGCCGATCTGGTTGAGCTTGATGAGGATGGAGTTTGTAGCGTTGAGTTTAATCCCCCTTCGCAGGTGTTCAACGTTGGTCACGTAGATGTCGTCACCCACGATCTGTATCCGATCTCCCAGCCGGCGCTGGAGCTCGATGAAGCCGTCCCA
>DAOVLG010000099.1 GCA_030631385.1 Candidatus Coatesiibacteriota bacterium
CCTTCCGGCGCCCTCCGGCTTCATGATCACGTAGGCGACGCGTCTGGCCCTCCCCTCTCCATTGATCGGTGTGGTCGAGAGGGAACCAACAAGGGGTCCACCGCCGGTTTCCCGCTGAGCCGCGGTGGTCGCCGTCCTGATCTTCTTAAAGCCACAGGGACCAGCGTATTGCTCGTGGCAACCATGCCTCTGCAGGCCCCGTTCACAACAGATTGCGCTTCAGCTACTTCCACGTTGGCCTGGACAACCTGGACCACGAGGGAGTGAACTACAACCGCTTCCTGGTGGGCCACCGCCTCGCCTGGCAGATCACCCCCGAGGTGGAGGTGGGCCTGGGCGAGGCCACGGTCTACGGCGGCGAGGGCCGGTCCCTTAGCCTGGCATACCTGAATCCGCTGACGCTGCACTACATCGAGCAGTTCTCCGGAGACGCGCTCGACGACAACCCCTTCTGGCTCGTGGACTTCGACGCCCGGCCGGTGAAGGGCGTCCGGCTCTGGGGCCAGTTCATGGTGGACGACTACCAGTACGAGGACGACCCGGAGCCGCCGGAAATCGCGCTCCTGGGCGGCGTAAGCTGGGCCGATCCCCTCGGATTGAACGGATTCTCGCTCGGCGTAGAGTACGTGCGCGTCTGGAACTGGGTCTACAACGTGGCCGACCCCTACGCAAAGCTTTTATACCTGGGCCAACCTCTGGGCTTCCCCCGGGGAAACGACACCGACCGCTGGACGATTCACCTCGCCTACCGCTTTGGTCCCGACTTTTCGCTTGACGTTCGCACCACCCTGGACCGCCACGGCGAGGGGCGCATCGAGGACGACTGGGCTGCTCATGGCTTCACCGAAGAGCCCTTTCCTTCGGGCGTGGTTGAAGAAGCCCAGGATTATCGCCTAAATTTGGCCTGGCACCCCAGCCGCAGCCTGCGGGTGGACCTCTTCACCGGCTACCGCGACGTAACCAATCTGGAGAACCTGGAGGGGATAGACCTCTCCGACTTCTACGCCGGCGTCCGGGTCGAATATCTTTACGAGCTGCGCTGAGCGGCCCTGATTGGTTATTGATGTCAACCGTTTCCTAAGTACCGCTTCATGTAGTAAGCCTGGAGGAACAATGAAGCCGCGCAAGATTACCGACGGCGTTCACTGGATGGGCGCCGTGGATTGGGACAGACGCCTTTTCGACCAGCTCATCCCCCTGCCCGACGGGACCAGCTACAACGCCTACCTCGTCAAGGGGAGGGATAAAACAGTTTTACTCGACACGGTGGACCCGCCGATGGCAGACGTTTTCTTACACCAGCTCGAGCAGGTGGAGAGGATAGATTACGTCGTCTCCCACCACGCCGAGCAGGATCACTCCGGAACCATTCCGGCCGTACTCGAGAGGTACCCAGACGCCGAGCTCGTCTGCTCCGAGAAGGCCAAAGGGATGCTCGAGGACCTCCTGCATATCCCTGAAAATAAGATCAAGGTCGTCAAGGACGGCGATACGCTCTCCCTGGGCGGCAAGACCCTCACCTTCATCTACACCCCCTGGGTTCATTGGCCGGAAACGATGGTAACCTATCTCGAGGAGGACAAGCTCCTCTTCAGTTGCGACTTCTTCGGCTCACACCTCGCCACCAGCGAGCTGTACGTGGGCGGCGAGTGGGTGGTGAACGGCCCCGCCAAGCGTTACTACGCCGAGATCATGATGCCCTTCGCCAACGTTATCCAAAGGAACCTGGAGAAGCTGGAGCCCCTCGAGATCGAGACGATCGCCCCCAGCCACGGACCGGTCTACGACAAGCCCTCACAGATCCTCGAGGCGTACCGGGAGTGGGTTTTCGGTGACCCGAAGAATCTGGTGACACTGCCCTTCGTCTCGATGCACGGCAGCACATTAGAGATGGTGAATCACTTCACCGCGGCCCTGATCGAGCGGGGGGTCGGCGTGAGGCGCTTCGATCTGGCGGTGGTGGACATCGGCGAGCTGGCGATGTCGCTGGTAGACGCGGGCACGATCGTCATCGGCTCCCCGACGGTCCTGGGCGGACCCCATCCCTTGGCGGCCTACGCGGCGCTCCTGGCTAACGTGCTGAGGCCCAAGGCGGCCTACGTCTCGGTCATCGGCTCCTTTAGCTGGGGCGGCAAGATGGTGGAGACCCTGGCCGGCCTCCTGAAGAACCTGAAGGTGGAGATCCTGGAGCCGGTGCTCGTCAAGGGTCGGCCCCGCGAGGATGGCTTTAAAGCCTTGGATAAGCTGGCCGATGCTGTCGCCGCCAGGCACACCGAACGGGGTTTCGAAAGCCTGTAAAGCCATCCGTAAGAAGTCGGAGACAGGGACGCCCAACCGGTCCGGGGCTGGTGTTTACCTTATTCATGCTTGCGTGTATCATGTTCCCTCGTCGTTCGGATTAAGCGACCCGATTAACCAGGCACCCCGGAGGCTGGACCATGCCCGTTGTTCTCACCGGTAATGATCTCACTCTCGAGCGGTTGAAGGCCGTCGCGGTTAACCGCGAGCGGGTGGAGATCGCCCCCGACGCCCTGGAGCGCGTGGACCGTTGCCGGGCCATGTGCCAGGCAAAGATAGACAACCACGAGATCATGTACGGGGTGACCACGGGGATCGGCGAGTTCTCCGAGACGGTGCTCACGCCTGAGCAGACCCGGGATTTCCAGCGCTACCTGATCTATTCACACGCGGCGGGGATCGGGGAGCCCATGCCCGAGGAGTGGGTGCGCGCGGCGATGACCGGCCGGATCAACGTGCTGGTCCACGGAAACTCGGGCTGCCGCCGAGAGGTGCCCGAGACCATGGCCGCCATGCTCAACGCCGGGGTGACCCCGGTGGTTTGCATCCGTGGATCGGTGGGGGCCTCGGGCGACCTCTCGCCCATGGGGCAGATGGCGCTGGTCGCCATGGGTGAGGGGGAGGCCTTTTACAAAGGAGATAAGCTGCCGGGTGCCGAAGCGATGAGGCGCGCCGGGGTACCGATCATCATCTACGAGGCCCGCGACGGCCTGGCCGCCATCAACGGCTCCAACTTCATCAACGGCCTCGGCAGCCTGCTGCTCCTTGAGATGGAGACCTGGCTCAAAACCCACGACGTCGCCGCCGCCATGACCCTCGAGGTCCTCAACGCCAACATGAGCGGCTATGACGAGCGCCTTCACCGTGTTCGCGGGCACCAGGGTTCGATCACCGTGGCTTCCAACGTCCGCCGCCTGACCGAGGGCTCGCCGCTTCTGCGCCGTCCGGGAAAGAAGGTGCAGGACGCCTACTCGCTTCGCTCCACCCCCCAGTCCGCCGGTCCGGCCCGCACCGCCCTCGACCATGCCCGTGGGATCTATCACACCGAACTCAACGGCGTAGGCGACAACCCGGTCTTCTTCCCCGAGGACGACGAGGTGATAGCCGGGGCCAACTTCCAGGGCACCCCGATGGCCCTCGCACTCGAGTACGCCTCCCTGGGCGTCGTAACGGCGGCGGTCCTCTCCGAGCGGCGCATCAACCGTCTGATGAACCCGGCGCTGTCGGCGGGCCTGCCCGGTTTTCTGACCCACGATGGCGGCATGTTCTCCGGGATGATGCTCTCCCAGTACACCGCCGGGTCAATCGTCTGCGAGTGCCGGGTGCTCTCCACCCCTGCGGCCATCGGCTCCATCCCCGCCGCGGCGGACCAGGAGGACTTCGTCTCCATGGGCTGGACCACCACGCTGAAGACCCGCCAGATCATGGACCTCGTCCCCGGCGTCCTGGGGATTGAGATCATAGCCGCCTGCCAGGCGCGCGATTTTCGCGAGACGGGCTTCGCCCCGGCCACCAAAGCGGTCTACGAGCTGGTCCGTGAACATGTTAAGCACATGCACGAGGACCGGCCGCTCTTCGACGACAACAACAGGATGGCGGAGCTGGTCCGCTCAGGCGCGATTTTAAAAGCCGCCGAATCCGTCGCCGGCCCGCTGGACTGATGGTTCCCAAAAATGTGAAAAAAGCGGGACCACCCGTCCTTTTGCAGACCAAAGTATTCATGAAGTATTGTAAATTAAGGGTACTAACACACCAAATCAACAACTGGAGGAAACAATGGTACATGCAATGCTGACATTTGACATCGCACATAGAACAGACTCGTCGAAGAAACCCGAACAAAAGCACTATGATGCAGCTGCGAAAGCTGCAAAGAAGTATGGGCTAATAGATAAATGGACTGACACCGACGAAATAACACATGAATGCCCACACAACACATTCGTCGGTACAACCAAAGAAGGCACAGGGGCAACGACAATTACTGAAGCTGTTAGGAACGCCGTTAAAGCAGAAGACGGCAATTTTACCGTTCCAAGAGCTTACTGTCTAGTAGCAGAAGCAGAGCATTGGGATGCCGGTGGACACGGTTAATCTTTTAGGCTCTGCGTTACTAAACGGCAGGACAATAAAACCTGCCGTTTATATATTTAACTCAACAACTTATTCAGAACTCCGCCTTGATCTCCCCCCGGCGAGCCACCGGTCCCAGACCCGCGAGGAAAATAAACATGATTGGCTACAAAACCGCCGCGAGTGTTACGTAAATGTAAAAAGGAAACCTCCATCGGGCGAGCCGCCGGTCAACGGCCACTCAACCCCGTCCGCGCCGTTAAACCCTTGCCACGGAAAGAGTTGTTTTGTATCCTTCCCCTGCGTCAATCCCCGAACCGTAATCCAGCGTAAGGAGGGAACCTTGGGCAAGCATGACATCTGCCACATCGAATTCGACTCCACCGACCTGGAGAAGACGAAGAGGTTCTTAGGCGGTCTCTTCGAAGATTGGAAGTTCCAGAGCTGGGGCGAGAGCTACATGCTTTTCGACACCCCCAACGGCCCCGGCGGTGGCATCAACAAGGTGGACAAGGTTGAAGGTGGCCCCGGCGCCCTGGTCCACGTTCAGGTGGACGAGATCGAGCCCTACCTGGACAAGGTCCCGAGCCTGGGCGGTAGCGTTCACACACCGAAGACCGAGATTCCCAATGTCGGCTGGTTCGCCATCCTTACCGATCCCGACGGCAACCTCCTCGGCATCTTCCAGAATAAGCCGAAGGGATAGGACAGAGCGTGAGGGACCGGATACCTGATTCCGGTCCCTTTACAACGAGGAAGCGCATGGTTGAGCACGACCTGTACCACTTCGAGTGGGTCTGCACCGACCTCGAGACGACCCGTAAGTTCTTCGAAAAACTCTTCGGCTGGGAGTTCACCCCCTGGGCCGACAACTACATGCTCTTCCAGACGCCCTCGGGCAACTCCGGCGCACTGTCCCAGGTGGACGAGGTGGAGCCCTCGATCCATCCGCTGCTCTACTTCCAGGTCGCCGAGCTGGAGCCTTACCTGGAGAAGGTACGGGAACTGGGCGGTGAGGTCGTCTCCGACGTCCAGGACGTTCCCGAGCTCGGTTCCTTCGCCATCCTGCAGGACCCCGACGGCTCCTTTTTCGGTGTCTTCAAACCCCTCGAAGGGGGAAAGTGATGGACGAGAGCAAATTCAACATGCACTACGTCTGCACCCACGAGGAGGCCCGGCTGTTGATCGAGGCCCAGGAGGGCTTCCGGCTCACCAACTGCGGCTGCCGGGAGGAGGTCGGCGGTTGCAGCCGATCACGAACCGACGTATGCCTTATGTTTCCCCAGGCGAAGGAGGTCAGTGACGCCGGCGCCCCCTGGACCATCAGCCGCGAGGAGGCCCTGGCGATCCTGCGCGAGGCTGGGGAGAAACGTCTGGTCACCCGACCCTGGAGGGAGGATACCCTCGAGCGCACCGACGGCATCTGCTTCTGCTGCGACTGCTGCTGCGGCTACTTCCGGGAGCCGGGCCGCTGGGAGTGCGACCGGGGGGTGATGGTCGAGAGGACCGACCGCGAGTCCTGCACCAACTGCGGCACCTGCGTGGAGGTCTGCTACTTCGGCGCCCGGGCCATCGAGCTGGAGAAGGGGACCCTCGTGATTGATCGGGAGAAGTGCTACGGCTGCGGCCTGTGCGTGGCGGCCTGCCCGGAGGGCAACATCGAGCTGGTTCCCCGTTGACGCACATCTGAACTCCGTGAGAAAACTGCCCCCGCGGGCGGTTTTTTTGCTGGAAAATCCCCGGAAAAAATTCTTTTTTTCCACATTTCCCCTTGACCACCCCCCCCCAAGCTATGTTATCTTCTTGTCAATGTTCCAAAACTTTGAGGGGCTTTGATTGATGTTTACTAACAAATGCCGTAAGGAGTAGTCATGGAGAAGCTGATGACAGCCTTGTTTGCTCTGTTTCTGGTTACAGTTACCTTTGCCGCCGATGAGTGGCATATCGAAACGGTGGACTCGGAAGGATATGTGGGCAGTTCTACCTCCATCGCCCTGGACTCAGGTGGCCATCCCCACATATCGTATGAGGACTACACCAACTACGACCTCAAGTATGCCCGCTTCGATGGTTCGTCATGGCATATAGAGACGGTGGACTCGGTAGGACGGGTGGGCCAGTTTACCTCCATCGCCCTGGACACAGGCGGCCATCCACACATATCGTATTATGACAACACCAACTACGACCTCAAGTATGCCCGCTTTGATGGGTCGTCATGGCATATAGAGACGCTGGACTCGGCTGGACATGTGGGCTGGGAAGCCTCCATCGCCCTGGACTCAG
>DAOVLG010000115.1 GCA_030631385.1 Candidatus Coatesiibacteriota bacterium
CGCCGCCGACGGCCCGCAGAACGAAGCCGAAGGCGATGAGCAACACGTCGAGGATTACCACCTTCTTGGCCCAGAAGGTGTAGATCAGGTTGAGAGCCAGATAGGTGGCCCCGACGATGAAGAAGCCGGTCGTAACGGTGTATGCTGCAAGGAGCCCCCCACCGGCCAGGATAAAGGACCAAACGTAGGCCAGGGGCCGGGGTATCAACCCGGAGGCGACGGGGCGCTTCTTCTTGTACGGGTGCGACCGGTCCCGCTCAACGTCAACGGCATCGTTGAGGGCGTAAACCGCCCCCGAGAGAAGGCAGAAGATCCCGAAGGCGGCCAGGGAACGCAGGAGCGCCGTCGGCGAGGTAAACATCTCGGCGAACACGACCCCGGCGAAGAGGACGACGTTCTTCAACCACTGTTTGGGCCGCATCAACCGGACGAGGCCGATCACCTTTTCCATGGGCATCAATGGGTTAGGTTGTTAGTATTTCGTATCTTAGCAAAATCCACGTCACTTGGCCACCAAACGAAGGACGAGGCACAGGCCCCGTCCCTTACAGCAATTTTCGCGCCGGAACTACCAGAGCCCGCCGCCGAAGATGTCAACTAAAGGGTTCTCCACGGCGTCCATCATTGTATCGGCGCTTAGGATGTTTGATTGACGGCTACTATACAAACCTTCCTACATGGATCTTGGAGAAGTGATACCCAGCAGCCCAAGACCGTGGTCCATAAGCTTCTGTAAAGCGCGGCACAGCGCCAGCCTCGCCAGCGCCTTCGCCTTATCCTCCACCAGGACCTTGACCTTCTTGTAGTAGGGATGGAAGACACCGGCCAGGCCGTGCAGGTAGGCGGCGACCTTCTGCGGGGCGTGGTTCTTCGCGGCGCTCTCGATCACGCCGGGGTAGTAGACGATCTGCCGCAGTAACTCCCGCTGCCGGCTGCCAGCATCGTCATCGGTAAAGAGCGGTGCGAGGTCAACCGGACCGAGACCATCATCGGACAACTCCTCCTCCGAGTAACCCTCCTCCTCAGCCTTGGCGAAGATGCTACAGATGCGTGCGTGGGCGTACTGGATGTAGTAGGCCGGATTCTCCGACGACTGCTGCACCGCCAGGTCCAGGTCGAAGTCCAGGTGCGCTTCCGGCGAGCGTTCGAGGAACATGTAGCGCGCCACGTCCACGCCTACCTCGTCCAGAAGCTCGTCCAGCGTGGCCAGGTTCCCCTTGCGCTTGCTCATGGACACGGTCTCGCCGCCCCGCTTGAGGGTCACCCAGCCCGAGGTGAGAACCTCGAGAGCGCCCTCGGGAAGCCCGGCGGCCAGCAGACCGGCCTTGGTCGGCAGGATGTGGCCGTAGTGATCCGGTCCCCAGATGACGACCATCAGCCGCTCCGACTCATCCCCGCCCAGCCTTTCCCATTTGTCCAGGTGGTAGGCGATGTCGGTCAACAGGTAGGTTGGCTTGCCGCTGGAGCGGACGATGACGCGGTCCTTCTCGTCGCCGTAGTCGGTGGTTTTAAGCCACAATGCCCCTTCTGAATCGTCAGTCGCGCCTTTCGATCTAAGGTTGACTAGTGAATTCAAGAGTAGGCAATTAGGTTTATTCAAAATTTTTAAATCATCGGTAAAAACGAACTCCCTCAAAACATACTCATAGTTGCCCAAATGCTCTAATGGCAAATAGAGCTGATGTTCCCGGTAGTAATCATTAAATTTAATGCCGAAGCGTCTCAGCGTCTCCTTATGCAATTCCAACTGCATTTCTACGCTGTCAATGCCAATATAAAATACCTGGCCACTATCAAAATGTTTATTTAACTCCTCTCCCTCTTCAATCCCTCGCGCCTGTCGGACGATTCGTTCATATTTCTCGTCAAAAGAAATACACACTGGCTCGACTAGGGGGCCGACAGTATCTTGGGCGTAGCCGGCATCTTTCACCAGCTCCAGCACCTCTTTGCTAAAGGTCCAGCCTTTCTTTCTAAGTAAAGGGTTACCGTCCCTCAACACGCTTTTCCCAAGCTCGACTACCTGTGTCCCGGTGTCGTTGACGAAGTATTCCTGAGTAACATCATGGCCGACCGCCTTGAGAATCTCCGCCAACGCGCTGCCCATAGCCGCGGCGCGTCCGTTGACCACCAGCAGCGGACCGGTGGGGTTGGCGCTCACGTACTCGAGGTTGATCCTCAGCGGCTCGTCAACCGTCCACTGAAACGGCTTCTCCTCTGTGAGCACCGTCTGCACCTGCCCCGACAAGGCGTCGGTGGAGAGAAAGAGGTTGAGGAAGCCGGGGCCGGCGACCTCGATGCGCTCGACGGTGTCTCCAAGGGCATCTTTAAGCGCTAGGGCAAGCTCTTCCCCGATCTGACGAGGATTTCTCTTAAGTGGCTTGGCCAGTTGCATGGCCAGGTTGCAGGCGAAGTGGCCGAAGCGGGGATCGGTGGTGGGAGTTATCTGGAATGCCGGTAAGCCATCCGGCAACTCCGACCCGAACAGATGTTCGGCGGTCACTTGGACAAACCGATGGAGCACTCTGGTCTGGTTGGTCAGCGGCATGGCTTACCTATCTTCACTTGTGATACGGGTGGCCGGTGAGGATGGTGAAGGCCCGGTAGACGCCCTCGAGGACGACCAGGCGCGCCAGCTCGTGGGGCAGCGTCCAGGGCCCGAGCGAGAGACGGAGGTCCACCTTCATCGGCTCCAGCCCCACCGCGCCGCCGAGGATGAAATCCAACCCCGGCTTGGTCTGCCGCGCCCAATCGAGCCACTCCGCAAACTCCTCGCTGGAGAACTGCCGTCCCCGCGGATCAATCTGGATGGAGGCGAAGCCTTCGCTGCGTTTGGCGGCCAGCGAAACGGTGGCCCTTCGGCGCGCCCATTCCACCGCCCCCTTCTCCTTTTCCCGCAACGGAGCTTCCTTTACCTCCACGAGCTGGAAGTTGCAGAAGCGGTGCAGACGCTCGGCGTAGAAATCCAACCCCTCCCGGATGAAACCCCGCCGTGTGGGACTGACGGTGAGGAGCCTGACGGTAAACATCTACGAACCGCCCAGGTCCAGTGCCGGCGCATCGCCCCAGAGCCGCTCGAGATCGTAATAGGAGCGCACGGGTCGGCGGAAGATGTGCACCACGACATCAAAATAATCAAGCAGCACCCAGTTCCAGGTTTGAATTCCCTCACGATGGAGCGGCGACACGCCTCGTTGGGTAAGCTCGTGCTCGATCCGCTCGCAGAGTGCTCGCACGTGGTTCTCCGTTGCACCGGATGCGATCACGAAATAGTCGCTCATCGCTCCGACGGACCTCAAGTCCAGGGCTATGATCTCCTCTGCCTTGCCGGCATCGAGGCTCCCCGCGATGACGCGGGTCAGCTCCTCACCCTCGGGCGGTGTTTTCCGGACGATGATCAGCTCCCCTCCAGCGCCCATTCCAGGGTCTCAATCTGGGCCAGCGCGTACGGGTGCACCTCCAGCCCCTGGTCGGCGACGAAGCCGGTGGTGCTCTTCAGTCGCTCAACGAGGGCGGCGATGGGATCCTCGAGGGCGGCTTTCCGAAGCTCCTCCACTCCGTCGTATGTTCGTCCCGGCTCGACGGCGTCGGCCAGCATCAAGGCGCACAAAAGAGGCGTTGGCGCCGGGTGGCCGACCGTATGATACCGCACGGCGAAGAGCACTCCGCGATCTCGCAGACCCCGGTCGTAGGCAAACTGGGCCGCCAGGGCGGCGTGCTGTAACTTGCCGGTGTGGCGCCCCTCGATTTCATCCAGCGGATAATCGGGGGTGAGACCCGCCCCGTCGCGGTGAGAATCGTGCAGGATACCGGCCAGGTAGGCCCGCGAAGCCAATACCACACCCCCCACCGGTTCCTCCGGCGGCAGACCGAGACGACGGAAGCGCTCCTCAACCCTCCCGGCGAGCCCGGAGGCCAGCTCCGCCGTTCTAACCACATGGCCGCCACGACGCTCGTCCAGAGCAGCCAAAGCGGCCTCAATGAGTCGAGTTTGGTAGTCCAAATTCGCGTTTACATAAGCACCGGCGAATCGAGGGTTTCAGCGTAGAATCCGCGCCATATCGGTGATTATGCCGCCGGTGGCATCCCAAACCTTGGCGAGGTTGGCCTTCTCCGTCGCCACAACTACCAGCGACAACTGGTTCGGCAGGCGGGAGAGGACGATGACGCCGGATTGAAAACGGATGACGGCTTGAACGACGGCTCCATAGTTAAGCTCCTCCCCGATACGTTTGAAGGATAGGTAGCCGCTGGAGCAGATCGCACCGATGGCCTCAACGTCACCCCCCTCCTCACCCACAGAGTCTAGTACCAGACCGTCCTCACCAACAACCACGGCAACCTTAACCTCCTTATCCTCGAACAGGCGGTTAAGGATCGTTACAACGTCATTCACCACTGGACTCCTCGTCTTTGTTCCCTTCCCTTCCCTCTTTGCCTTTCTTTCCGACTAATCCGGAAAGCCAGCTCGAGAAGGTCTTGAAAGCGGGTTTTTCGATTTCATCGGTGGGGAGCATCGAAACCGCGTCCTTCACCGGGGGGATCTCCGGGGGGATCTCGTCCTCGGGCATCACCACGACAACCTCGGGCTCCACCACCTCAAGCTCATCGGTGTCAGGCGGTGGCGGCACTGGTACCTCGACGTCTATCTCCGGCTCCTCGTCTGTATGCTTCACCGGCGGAACCCCGTCCCCCCCGATCAGCTCATCCATGGGGACGGCGGACCGTCCATCGGTGGTCTCCGCTGGTTTCTCCGGTTTTTCAACGACGATATCGAGAGTGTCGGGGATCACATCCAATTCGGGCTCGGTGGGTTCCACGGCGTTGGCCACTCCTTGGGCTCCGGCGGTTGGTGAGCCGGTATCCCGGTTGGTCTGCCCGGTCACAATCTCCCTAGAATCCGCATCGCCAACGTCTCTATCCTCACCCTCCCCGACTCCTTTAGTATCGATTGAACCCGGGCGGGCTTCAACCTGCGATTCTACGGGCGCCGATTCGGCGCTTTCCGCTGGCGGGGCCTGATCCTCCTCCCGTACTACAGGGGGTTTCTCACCCCGCATCACGTCTTCAAAGTCAATGGTATCCGGCGTTTTCTCCTCAACCTCGTCGGATAGAGTATCGGTCGTGGGGATCTGCGCCACCGGGGACTCGATGTCTATCTCGATAACCTCATCGGAGCTCCGCGAAAGGGTCTTTCCTTCGAGCTTTGCAAGCTGTTGAGCCGCCGAGGCGTTGGATGGGTCGAGCTCAAGGATGCTGCGGTAAACCGTGGCCGCCTCACCGTAACGGCGCTGGTGCAGCCTGACGTTGGCCATGGAGGAAAGCGCCACCAGGTTGTCCCGGTCTATCTCGAGAATCTCTTCGAAGGTTGCCTCGGCCTTGGGGTAGTTACCCAGGTCCAGGTAACATTTGCCCAGCACGATCTTGGCGGGGAGGTACTCGGGGCGCCGACCCACCCCCCGCTTGAGCACGGCGAAGGCCTCCTCGAAGAGGCCGCTCTTCCGGTAGGCGTCGGCCAGGGGCACGAAGGCCAAGGAATCGGGATCACGCGCCAAGAGCTGGGTGTAACGCTCTATCTCCGGTCCGAGCTGGAAACGTTTGCCCATTTGAAAAAGGTCCCACCTTGAAACGATCTTCCCAAGACAAAAGAAGTTTAGCCCCCAAAGAATTTTTAGTCAAGGGAAAGATTTGTAAGACGTTGCCCTGACGTGCTATACTGCTTTAATCTGTGACAACCGAAACAGAAGGACACCCCATGAGAATGACCCTGATCCTTACGCTCGTACTCCTCGGAGCCGTCCTGGCCCGGGAGGAGGTCACCTACGATCCCTCCGGCGGCGGTGACCCGGGCGAGGTTACCTACGACCCCGAGGGTACGGAGGAAGAAGAGGAGACGACTCCGACCACCACCGGCAAGAACCTCCACGAACCGGGGGCCATCACCGCAGGGCTGACCCTGGGCTTCATGACCTGGCCCGAAAACAAGCCCTACGGCCATGACGGCGGCGGCTTCCTGGTCGGGCTCTCCGGAGCGTACTACTTCGCAGAAAACCTGGCGGCGGTGCTCAACGTAGGCTTCGGCCTCGGCGAGTACACGACCCTGGTCCATCTGGATCTGGGTGCCCAGTACAACATCCCCCTGAGCGAGATGTTCACCGCCTTCGTCGGCGCCGGACTGGCCCTGGATATGGGTTCCTGGAAGACTTTCGACTACGACGACCGTGACGACGAC
>DAOVLG010000261.1 GCA_030631385.1 Candidatus Coatesiibacteriota bacterium
ACCGGTGTAAATCCAGACCTTTTGGAACTGCCCCCAGAAGAAGGGGGACTGGAGCGGGGGTATTTTACCGATTCACGCCGTCTTTTTCAACCCCGGGCCGGTCAGTAGCCGCCGGTAAAGAGATCGGCCGCCCCGATGACGCCGTAGTAGGCCAGGCTGACGATCACCCCGGCGAGGAGCACCCCGCCGATGACCGCCGGGAAGGCGTAACGGTTGCGGATGCCGAAGATGAAGGCGGCGGCGGCGCCGGTCCAGGCCCCGGTCACCGGCAGCGGGATGGCCACGAATAACAGAAGCCCCAGCGCTTCGTACTTCTCCACGATGGTCCCGCGGCGACGAGTCCGGGCGAAGATCCAGGAGAAAAACCTGTCGGCCCACCTCCATTTCTTTCTCATCCACTCGCTCACCGGGTCCAGCCAGAGCAACAGGGGGATGATCGGGAGGAGGTTGCCGATGACGGCGAAGGTGTAAGCCTGCCACCAGGGAAGCCCGCTGGCCAGCCCCCAGGGTAGACCCCCGCGCAGCTCCACGATGGGCGCCACGGAGATGAGCACGGTCTGAAGCCAAGGTGGCACGTGAGCCTCTCTCTCAGTTGATGCTCCACCGCTCCCCGGGCGCCGGGCGGTCTGGCTTATCGTCCGTCACGTAAGTCCCGTAAGGTTCGTGGGGTTTGCCCAGCTCGAGCAGGCACCAGTTTCGCATCCGGGCTATCTCGCGCATGATTTTTTCACTCACGTTCCCATACCACGCCTGCTTATCGCTCCCACCGGGTGGTGGATCGAACCTGAGGGGGGGAGCGATGTAGGCGCGTACCCGGGGCATCTTCCCCTTGAAGAAGAGGGTGGCGAGGGCATCGTGGCTTCCGTGGATGTAGATGGGCAACACCGGCGCACCGCTCCTGCAGGCGACTAGACCCACGCCGGGGTGGGGCCTGCCGAGGCCGTCCCGGCGGATCCGGGTCCCCTCGGGGAAGATCAGCAACGCACGGTTTTCTTTGAGCAACCTGAGGGACAGCCGGATCGCGCCCAGCTCCCTGGCGTCGGTGTCCAGGGGGAAGGCGCCCAGGGTGCGGATCAGCCAGCCAAAGAAAAACGGCTCGAAGAGGAAGGATTTCGCCATGAACGTCAGGTGTCTTGATACCGTCACCGTTGACACTACGGGGTCGGCGAAGCTGGAGTGGGTCGGCGCGACGATCAGGGGACCCTTCTGCGGGATGAACCGGCGCCCCTTCACCCGGAGCCTGAGAAGCGTGTGGCAGGCGATCCGGGCGAGGAAACGAATGAGGGTGTAAAGTAATTGTTGCAGCATAAAACGGCTTGGCTACTTTGAACAGGGGGAGATGATAGGACGCTGTCCGGGCGGAGGTCAAGGGGTGCCAAAGGGCGTTCTTTTTGTTATGATTTTGGCGCTCGAATCTCGGGGGGGTTCATGAACGCCATAGACGCACTGAAGAGGTTCCAGTTCTTCGAGTCCATGGAGGATTCGGAGCTCCGCTTCCTGGCCGAACACCTCCAGCGCGAACACTACACCCCCGGTCAGCGGATCGTCGAGGAGAACATGGCCGGCAAGGGGCTCTATCTGATCGTCGGGGGTGAGGTCAAGGTGATCAAGGAGCGGCAGGACGCCGATTCCCTGGTTCTGGCCGTGCTGCGCCCCGGCGATTTCTTCGGCGAGATGAGCCTCTTCGATGGCGGGCCGCACTCCGCCCCGGTGATAGCCGGAACCGATACCGAGCTTCTGATCCTGGAGCGGGACGATTTCCTGAAGCTGATGGAGACCGATCCCATCGCCTCGCTGAAGATCACCGTGCGGGTGGCTAAAGTCCTCTCCTTCCGGCTGCGCACCGCCAACGAGAAGCTACTCGCCGCCTCGCCGAAAGACGGCAAGCCCCTGTTTGGCTATTTCTCCGGGTACGATGATTCCGGAGGCATCTGAAGGGGCGGGATACTGGAGTCTAGAATCATAGCAGCGGTTTAACCAACCTTACCCACTGGAGTAACCCATGGAGATCAAGAAGATAGCCGTCGTCGGAGCCGGGACGATGGGCAACGGCATCGCCCATATCAGCGCCCAGAGCGGCTACAACGTCGTCTTGGTGGACCAGAGCCAAGATTACCTCTCCAAGGCCGTGGCCAGGATCACCAAGAACCTGGACCGGATGATCAAGAAGGAGAGGATAACCGAGGCCGACAAGCAGGCCACGCTGGGGCGGATCAAAACCTCGACCGACCTCAAGGACTGCGCCGACTCCGACGTGGTCATCGAGGCCATCTTCGAGGACCGCGGCGTCAAGAAGGAGGTCTGGGGGAAGCTCGAGGAGCTTTGCAAGCCCGAGGCCCTCTTCGCCACCAACACCTCGACCATCCCCATCACCGAGCTGGCAAATTTCACCAAGCGCCCGGAGCGGTTCATCGGGATGCACTTCATGAACCCGGTGCCGGTGATGAAGCTCGTCGAGGTCATCCGCGGCCTGGAGACCAACGACGAGACCTTGTCCGCCGTCGTCGAGCTCTCCAAGAAGCTGGGCAAGGAGCCCATCGAGGTCAACGACTTCCCCGGCTTCGTCTCCAACCGCATCCTGTTGCCGATGATCAACGAGGCGGTCTACGCCGTCATGGAGGGCGTGGCCACCAAGGAGGCCATTGACGGCGTCATGAAGCTGGGGATGAACCACCCCATGGGTCCTCTGGCCCTGGCCGATTTGATCGGTCTGGACGTCTGCCTGGACATCATGGAGGTCCTGCACGAGGGCTTGGGCGACTCCAAGTACCGCCCCTGTCCCTTACTCAGGAAGATGGTCGCCGCCGGTCGCCTGGGGCGCAAGTCCGGCAAGGGATTCTACGATTACAGCCGGTAAACGGGAAGAAAGCTGGAATGGTCAAGGCGGGCCGATTGGTCCGCCTTTTTTTTAAGTGTTCGTTCTGTTAGTATTTAACGTGAAGAAAGCCTGGTTTGGAGTTGGAGGAGCGATGAAAAAGGCTCTGGTGTTGCTTTTATCAATTCCGCTGGCCGCATTCGCCTACGAGACGGCGGAGCAGACCGATTGGAGCGGCGGAGACGGTGTACACGGCCCAGTCACCGACTGGGAGGACACCTTCGATACGTCCGTCGACATCAACTGGTCGGGTAACCCCGGTGATTTGGCCCTTTCCAGAATCGAGCATCTTGTTGATGGTGACTTTGACGGCGCCCGTTGTGTTTACGCCGCCGATGTGGACGGCGACAACGATATGGATATCCTGTGCTCGGCTTGCTATGACGACGAAATCACCTGGCGGGAGAACGACGGCTCCGGCGGCGGATGGATCGAGCACATGGTAGATGGTGATTTCGACGGTGCCCATTCCGTTTACGCCGCCGATATTGACGGCGATGACGACACCGATGTCCTCGGCACAGCCTTTACTGCCGACGACATCGTCTGGTGGGAGAACCTTGACGGTTCAGGCACAACCTGGACCGAGCACACCGTGGACGGCAACTTCGACGGCGCCTGGTTTGTTTACGCCGCCGATGTGGACGGTGACGACGACCTGGATATTCTCGGCGCGGCTAGTGGAGCCGACGACATCACCTGGTGGGAGAACCTTGACGGCTCGGG
>DAOVLG010000083.1 GCA_030631385.1 Candidatus Coatesiibacteriota bacterium
ATAAATATCAAGGAGTTAGAGATAAGCATTTTAGTATCAGCAAGTTACAGATGTGGTTTGTTTTACAGACCGCGTATTGTGTTGATATTGTGAGGATTATACGAAATATAAGACGAAGAGAAACCTGTTTACTATAAATTATCAAAGAGATGGAGATAAGCATTTTAATATCAGCGTGTTACAGATGTGGTTTGTATTACAGACCGCATATTGTGTTGATATTGTGAGATATATGTGATATGCGGTCTTTAACCCACTGCCGCAAACGGGCACCAGATTGCCACAGTTGCCCTTTGGATGGTATGATGCTTTGATATTTACTACCTGATAAAGAGGGATCGAGATGAAAATCAGGACTCTGATAGATCGCATTCAGACAAAAGACATCGTGCTTCCCGAGTTCCAGCGGGAGTACGTCTGGCGGCTCGACCAGGCGAAGGAGCTGATGGTTTCCCTCTTCAAAGAGTATCCCATCGGATCCATACTCATCTGGGAAACCCAAACACCTCCGGACCTAAAAGGTTTTGACGCCGCCGGCCAAAAGCAACGGGGCACGTACCAGGTGATCCTTGACGGCCAGCAGCGTCTGACCGCCCTGTATATGTTACTCAAGGATAACCCGCCACCCTTTTATAAAGAAAAGGAAATTGAAAACGATCCCCGGCAGTTGTACTTCAACCTCAGAACCGGCGAGTTCCGCTATTATCAGGTGACCCGGATGGAGTTAGACAAAGCCTGGGTCAGCGTTAAGGACGTTTTCTTGGGAAAAGTTGATGCGGCTGGTATTGCTATGGAAATGGCCCCGGATTCAACTGAGGAGATAAAAAGGCTCGTCTCAGCCTTCAGTAAAACGCATCAGCGTTTGCTCAACATAGCCGAAAGGGATTTTCCTGACTTGGGGGTACCCTCAACAGCCAGTGTGGACGACGCAATTGACGTATTTGACCGGGTCAACAGCCAGGGTACAAAGCTGACCGAGGCGGAGCTGGCGCTGGCACACATCTCAGGACGTTGGACGACCGCTCGTCGTGAGATGAAAAAGCTGATTGAACAACTTAGTGATAAGGGATTCATCTTTAATTTAGGCTTCATGGTCCGCTGCCTGACGGCTGTTATTCACTGGCGGGGAGAGCTGAGCAAGATACATAACACCGATAAGGAAACGCTGACGGTCGGCTGGGAAAAGGTCACCGCTGCCCTTGAATACCTTACCGACCTGTTACCGACACAGGCATACATAAACGGCACCGATGACCTCAACACCCTGTTCGTATTTATTCCTCTTGTTGCCGTTATCGTCAAGCAGGGGGGAGCCTTCAGGAACGAGGATGAGATCAAGCATGCACTGCATTGGTTTTACGCCGCTCATATGTGGGCACGTTACTCCAGTTCGCCTAACGAAAAAACGGATCACGATATTGTGGTCGTCGCCAACAACGAATACCCTTACGAGGAACTTGAGAAACAGATCATCGAGCAGCGCGGTAGGATCAAGGTCGAACCGGGTGATCTGGAGGGACGTTCGATCCAGCAGCCCTTCTACCGGATGGCCCACGTGGTTGCAAAGCAACGGGGAGCAGTGGATTGGTTCAACGGGCTGCCACTGGCTCGCTCAGTTGGTAGAAGCTACGCCGTCCATAGCCATCACATATTTCCGGTCTCAAGGCTGTACGATGATGGCGGGTACAACGGAAACAACCACCTCCATGTAAAGATTGTCAACGAGATAGCCAACCGGGCCTTTCTCACCGAAAGAACCAACCGGGAAATCAGCAATCGCCTACCTAAGAACTATCTGCCCCAGGTCGGTAAACGTTATCCTAATGCGCTTTGGGCACAATTTATCCCGGACTCACCGAGGCTGTGGCGGATTAAGAATTATGAGCGCTTTTTACAGGCTCGTCGCGAACTGATCGCCCAGGCGATTAACGATTACATGGAGAACCTGATCACTGAGCCACTGAAATCGGTAAAACCGACATTGGCCGAACTCCTGGAAAGGTCCGAAGGGCTGACTTTGGAATTCAAATCATCTCTTCGCTACGATCTTTACTTGAAAACGGTCAACCCGAAACTTGAGTGGGCGGTGATAAAGACCATCTCAGGGTTCATGAACTCCGAAGGAGGGACCTTGCTCATTGGTGTGGAGGATGCAGGAGAGCCTTTGGGCATCGAAGCCGACCTTCAGACCCTGGGAAAACGAAACCAGGACGGTTTTGAATTAAAGCTTACTGAGCTGATCGCAAATTACTTAGGGGAGAATGTCTTACCGTACTGCAAAGTCAGCTTCGAGAAGATCGAAGGTAAGACCATCTGTCAGGTAGAGATCAATGGATCGCCGGCTCCCGTCTATGCCACCGATGGGGATAGGAAGAACTTCTACTATCGAGCGGGTAACAGCACCCGTCCCCTTGACATGGACGAGGCCCATCAGTACATAGCCCAGCATTGGACAAGTTAGGCGTGGACTTAGGAAGCTGCCCATGAGACGCCTTCGATTGACGATATTCACCCTCGCCATCGCAACACTCGTTCTTACCGGTTGCAGCGGCCACAGCTTCACCGGTGCCGCTCCCACCTCGAACCAGGGGCGCTGGCTGGGCTTCGGGGGTGGTTCAGAGCGGAGGTTCAGCACCGATACCGCCCCGGAAACGCCGCTGGTGGAGGCCTGGCGCTTCGAGAGCGGCGTCTGCCCCTGGGGGATGACGGTTCACCGGGGGGTGGCGGTCTACGCCGGCCTGCAGTATGGGATATTCGGCCTCGACGCCGCGACGGGCGAGCGGATCTGGTCCTGGACGCTTCCGGCCAGTCCGGCGGCCGCGCCGGAGATCGCGGGGGACCATGTCTACCTGGCGGTGGACCTGCCCCTGGGCGAGATCTGGTGCCTCGACCTGTTGGATGGGGTGCGCCTCTGGCGGCGGCTCCTCGAGGAGCTGCCCCAGGGGCTGGTCGCCGACGAGGGCGGCGTTTGGGTGCTGACCACCCACTACCTCCATCGTTTCCGGGCTCTCGACGGCGAGCTCCTGGAGGAGCACGAACTGCCGGGCCGTCCCCTGGCCGGACCGCTGGCCCTCTGGATGGGCGAACCGGTGCTCCTTATGAAGGGTCTGAAGGGGACGGGTCTCTGGGGCCCGGCCTGGGAGGAGCCGGTGTGGTTCGAGGGGGAACCGGCGGTCGGGCCGGTGGTGACCGGTGAGGGAGTCCTGGCGTGGTTGAACCGGAGCGGGGAGCTGGGGGTGTACATGGGAAGTGAGGAGGGACCGCTCTTCTACCAAACGCCCCTGACCGCTCCACCGGCGGGGATCGCCTCGGCTCCGGAGGGATTGGTGCTCCTCGGGCGCGACCGCTCGCTCGTCGTCGCCGATATTCACGGTGAGATGAGACCCGTTCTGGAACCGACGACCATCTGCCTCACGCCGCCCGTGGTCACCGGCGGGCTCGTCTGGATCGTCGAGGCCGAGGGTGACCTTAGCGCGGTGGACCTGGTCACCGGGGAGGAGGTCTACCGCCACCCCACAGATAAGCCCGTGCAGGGACTGGCTTTGCTGAACGGCGGGCTGTTGGTGACCACCGCAGACGGGGCGGGGATGCTCCTGGTCCCAGCGCCGTCTGAAATAGATACCCCCACCGAGGAAGCGGTTGATGAATCCACGGAGGGGAACACGGTCGAGGACTCATCAGCCGAGGGCGCTGATGAAGAAGCTCTCGATGTGGAGGCGGAAACGCCGTAAGTCACCGCGGCGGGGATCAAATCCCCGCCCTACATCGCGATGAATTGTAAAAAACGGAGACCTCGCGGCCTCCGTTCTTTTCTTGTAGATTCCGACGCCTAAACGTCGCCGAACTGCTCCTTCATCTCCAGGTAGTTCATGAAGCGCTCCAGGTGCTCCATGGAGTAGACGGTCATGACCTCGTCTTTCATCTCGATCACCCGGGCGCGGACCAGGGTGTCGAGTATCTCCTCGACCTTGGGCTTTGGCAGGCCGACCATGCCGACCAGCTCCTTGACGGTGAAGGCCTTCTCGAGCTTGATCCCGCCGCCGACCTGGGGTTCACCGTGCTTCTGGGTCAGAAGCATCAGGGTCCCGGTTACGCGGGAGGAGTTGTCGCGGTAGAGGAGGGTCTTTATCTTGCGGTCGGCCTCGCGCAGGCGGTTGGACATCTTGCGCAGGATGCGCATGATCAGCTTGGGATTGGTGGAGATCTGGGTCTCGAATATCTCCGCGGAGAGGACGATCAACTTGGAGTAATCCATGGCCTTGGCCGTGGCCGAGCGCGGCTGGTTGTCAATGATGGCCATCTCGCCGAAGAACTCGCCGTCGGTGAGCACCGCCAGGGTGGTCTCCAAATCGCGGCTCATCTTGGTGATGGCGATCTTGCCGGAGTGGATGATGTACATCTCATCCCCGATGTCGCCTTCTTTGCAGACGATCTCACCCTTCCGGAAGGTCTTGCCGAACTTCTTGAAGACCTCGTCGCTCATGCGCATTGCGCGGTCCTTTCCCGAGAATAAACATGCTTCAGTCCCGTTTTTAACAAAAAGGAGTATAGCACAAAGGGGGCGGAGTGTCAGTTTGGATAATGCGCGGTGTGTTAATCGGTTCCGGTGAACGTCGGTGGGTTTTAACGCCCTGCGGCGGCGGTCAGGATTCGCTCCCGGAAACGCTCGTTGGGCGGGATGAAGTAGGGCTCGGCCAGCCCCTCGGCCACCAGCAGCGGGCACACCTCGACCCCGTCCACCACCGGGTAGCCCAGCACGCGGCCGTACCTGTCAAAAAGCTCCTCGTCGAAGTGGAGGGTCACCCACCGCCCGCCCACCAGCTCAGCCAAGCGGTCCCGCGCCTCGTAGAATCCCTCCTCGCCGCGCTCCGGCGTGTCTATCCCCAAAAGGCGCACCTTACCCAGCCCAGCGCACACGACCGTGTCGCCGTCCACCACACGCTCGACCAGGTACTCGCCGCTCCCGCCGGGCTCCGGCTCGGTGTAGGAGGGTGAGATGTTGGCCAGGATGACCGCGGCGGCGGCGACGATTAAAAGTGCGCCGAGGGCCAGCCGACCGAGGTTTTTCACTTCCTTCTGCATCTTTAACGCGAGCGGGTGACGCTCACCCGGGGACAGTACTCTACTACGGGGCAATCGGAGCAGTGGGGGGAGACGGGCTGGCAGCGGTTGCGGCCGAAGACCACCAGGAGGGAATTTATCGGGATCCAGTACCGTGGGGGGAGCTTTTTTCGCAGGGCCGACTCGGTTTTATCCGGCGATTTGGTCCGCACGTAGCCCCAGCGGTTGACGACGCGGTGGACGTGGGTGTCCACGCAGATGCCCGGCTTGCCGTGACCCACGGTGACGACGAGGTTGGCGGTCTTGCGCCCCACCCCCTTGAGCTTCACCAGCTCCTCCACCGTGTCGGGGACCCGACCCCCGTGGTCTTCGACTATTCGCCGGCTCACGTCGCGGATGGTGACCCCCTTCCGGTTGTAGAACCCGGCGGGGTAGATGGCCTTCGCGATTTTTTCCGGGTCCAGCTTCGCCATGTCACGGGGGTTGTCGGCCAGCTCGAACAGACGTTCGGTGGCCGGGTCGGTGACCTCCTCCTTGGTGCGCAGGCTTACCAGGCAGCCGACGAGGACGCGGAACGGGGCGTTCCGCTTAACGTCATTGGGAGCGGGGTGGTAGGCTTTGGGATCCAGTGGCGGCGGACCCCGCCAGCGGCCCTGCCGGTCCACGGCGAGCGGCTTCTCGCCGGAAACCTCCCGCACGACCAGGGCGATGACGGCTTCGATGTCGAAGGGCTTCATTATTTAAAGTATAGGATCAACGTTAGTAAACGGACCGATAAGAAGATGTATCTTCCTTATAAATATGGCAAATAGGAAGAAAGTGTGCGTTCACTTTAATGCCTAAAGAAAGTGGCACCTAGGACAACGAACACGGTTAAATTAGAGCCGTAGGGGCGGGGCTCCGCCCCCGCCCGCGGGCGACTCTCGTAGGGTCGCCCCTACGGGAAATTGAAAGGTCTTAATTTGATAATCATTTCCCGCGAACGATGCTTTATTTCACCATTGAAAACAGGTAGGAGCCGACCTTCAGGATGGCCCGCCCTACATCCACGGGTCGGAAATACCTATTTCTATGTGGAGTTAAGTTAGTCCAGATAAGGGTTGTTATACCTTATTTAATAGCATATACTTGATTTGGTGGCTGGATGTACCCACAGGTGTTCACGGTTGCCCACAGGACCCGGGGCTTAAGCTCCGGGCACATTTATCATGTTTCGTAGAGAAGGGGGCTTATCCAGCCCCCCTTGGTGGGCCGTGAAGGAATCGAACCTTCAACCCACTGATTAAGAGTCAGTTGCTCTGCCAATTGAGCTAACGGCCCGCGAGGGGAAACTTAGCTCAACGGGCGGGTGTGTGTCAACCTTCCAGGAGTCCGTCAAGCTCCCAGCCCTGCATCTGACCGAAGAGAGCCGGGTCGTTCAGGTCCAGGTTCAGGGGGGTGATCGAGATGAAACCCTCGGTGATGGCTCGGTAATCCAGGGCGGGGTCGGGGTCGTCGCCGATGTCGGACATCCGCCCCCGCAGGAGCCAGCCGCCGGTCTCCTCGTCCGGTTTGTAACGGGTGTCGAAGAGGAAGCGGCCGTGACGGGTAAGCCGGACGCCCTCGAGGTCGGCGGGGGGTAGGTTGGGGATGTTGACGTTGAGGCAGGTGTACGTTGGGATGCCCCGCTCGAGTACCGCCCCCGCGAGATGGGCGGCGAGACGGGCGGCGTATTCGAACAACCCGGCTGCGGGAGGCACACAGGGCAGCTTGGCAAAATGCCCCAGGCTGACGGCTACGCTCGGGATGCCGAGCATGGCGCCCTCCAGCGCCGCGCCGAGGGTGCCCGAGTAGAAGATGTGGGTGGAGAGGTTGAGGCCGGAGTTGATGCCGGAAACGACGAGGTCGGGCGGCCCGGCGGAGTAAAGGTTGCTCACCGCGTACTTGACGCAGTCGGCCGGCGAGC
>DAOVLG010000032.1 GCA_030631385.1 Candidatus Coatesiibacteriota bacterium
GACCGGGGACGCACCGAGATGCAGGGCTCGCACATGGACCTCTTCCTGGTGGACGGCGAGCTGGACCGCTTCGTCGCTCGGGGCCACGCCCGGGGTACCTACGTTCCCCCCGAAAAGAGAGAGATTAACGAGCCGGAGGATACGTCGCCGGAGGAGGACGGCGGTTCAAACGAAGAGAACGGAGAGCCATAGTGCCGGAAGCCGATACCAAAACAGATAATAAACCCGCTGGAGAGCCCAAAAGCAATGGCTCAGTCCTCTCCACCTCCGGGCTGGTCAAGGTCTACCGGAAGCGGAAGGTCGTGGACCAAGCCACCATCCAGGTGAAACAGGGGGAGGTGGTGGGGCTCTTGGGCCCCAACGGCGCCGGCAAGACCACCACCTTCTACATGATCACCGGCCTCATCCGCCCCGAAGAGGGCCACGTCTACCTGGACGGTGAGGAGATTACCCGGCTGCCCATGTACAAGCGCGCGCGCTTAGGAATAGGCTACCTGGCTCAGGAGCCCTCCATCTTCACCAAGCTCTCGGTGAAAAACAACATCTACGCCATCCTGGAGACCCTCCCCCTGACCCATACCGAACGCGCCGACCGCCTCGAAGAACTGTTAAACAAACTCGACCTCACCCCGCTGGCGGACAAGAAGGCCTACACCCTCTCCGGTGGAGAGCGGCGCCGGGTCGAGATTACCCGCGCCCTGGTACGCCAACCCAGGTTCATGCTGTTGGACGAGCCCTTCGCCGGCATTGACCCCATCGCCGTCGAGGGCATCCAAAAGATCATCGAAAAGCTCCAGGCCGACGGCCTGGGGATTTTAATGACCGATCACAGCGTGCGCGAGACGCTCTCCATCACCGACCGCGCCTACATCATGTACGAGGGCCGGATTCTGATCGAAGGAACGAGCGAGGAGCTGGCGAACGACCCCGAGGCCCGCCGGATCTACCTCGGCGAGCGCTTCCAGATGTAAGATAGGGTTTTTTCAGCGTATGTTATAATCAAATCGGCTCATAATTTTCTTTTTTAGATCGGAGGATAAAGTGGAAAGCCAAAGTAAGTTCGATGTACGTGTGTTTTTTCTTTGGGGTGTAATTATTTGTACCTTTGCACTTATTATTGTCCTGTTTTGGAGATCAAGTGATGATGTAAGAACAATCATATCATATACCTTCTTGGCGTTAGCAGCGCTTGCTATGGCTTTAACGGGATTACTAATACATGGACAATTTAAAGCACAAAAAGACTTTAATAAACTTCAGAATAGCTATAATCAATCACAAATAACACCTAAAATAATATCGCTTTTTAAAAATAGAATTATAGAAAAAGAGCAAACTGTAGAAAAAGACGAAATTCAACATACTAAAGATTTACGATATCTAGGAATTCGAATAGATGAAGAGTTAGGTGATACAAGCTCACGTCTGACAGGACCTACGGCATCTATACCTTTTGGTAGTTCAACTAATTTATTCAATCATGATTATGATACAGGTACTACAGGAGTTATGGGTAATTTATCACCTAGAAACTCAGCTGATTTAATTCATCCACATTATTATGCTTCTGTTACTGGTACTGTAGGAGAAATGAGAAATATTCAACCAGGTAAAGTCCCTGTAGCACTAGAAGGCGGAAATACGATAAAATTTGCACATTTATTTTATAATATATCACAAAACTTCGGGTATGCGCGATTTGGCGTATGCATCTATATCTACAACAAAGAAGACCAAAAATATAACGATTATATGGTACTCGGTATCCGTGCACATGAAGGTGTGAACCTTGAAAAAGACATATTTATAACTCCGTTCTATTCTTACCCTGGAATTTACACCTACCCAAATCACTTTATTACACCAGCCGACCTTAATACAGCCCAAGAAAAACTCGACAAATTATTTCAAAATAAAAAAACTATTTCTGATGATGAGAATTATAGCTTTATTCTTTCATTCATTGCTTTTTTTGATAATGATTCATATTATTATTCAAATTTAGGAAAGGTCAGATATTTAATCGAGTTATGGTACTTTGATTTCGGTCGATTAAATTTTCAACCTCTATCTTTTACACCCGAATCTATACAAGGTAAAATTGATGAACTTATTAATAGAAATATGGATTTGCGTAAATAAATGAATAATAAGGCCACTTTAGTTACCGTATTGACCAAATGGAGATTACCAAGGAAGAATCGCAAAATGCTGTTAATCCTAATTGCAGCTATAGTGTCCACAGCCTCCGCCCAGGAGGGCCGCCTGGCCTTCAGCGCCTACGACGAGGCCGCCGGGCGGCACCTCTGCTACACCTACGACCTGGAAACCGACGACCTCCGCGAGGTGCCGCTGCCCGTCGAGGCCGACTGCGGCGACCTGGCCCTCATCTACGACGGCTCCCGCGTGGCGGTCGAGCTGGAATTCGAGGGTGAGGAGTTACTCTACGTCTGCCCCACGCGCACCGGCGAACGGGCGCTTCACCCCGAACCCTTCCCCGGCGCCGAGCCCTCCTGGATCGAATACACCACCCTGTGTTACACGATTGACGGCGATCTCTGGCATTGGAACGGCGTGACCGACCCCCTGATGTGGCAGGCCGACGTGGGCCGCTCACCGGTCCATCGCGACTGGCTGAACGTCTACTACATCCTGGATTACGAAGAAGACAAGGAGGCCGTCGCCCACCTCAACGTGAACGAGGGGGTGGAGGAGCTTATCCATTGGACCCCGGGGCGCTACGACGATTTCGACGTCAGTCCCGACGGGTTCTACCTGACCCTTTCCTGGAACGGCGACGACGGCGGACTGTTCGTCCTGCACCTCGAGGAGGGCGAAGAGACCGAAATAGTCCGGTCCAAGCACGAGCTGCGCTACCCTTCCTTCAGCCCCGATGGCGAATGGCTCGCCTACTACGATGTGGGAACAGAAGCTATTCTGGCCGCGCCGCTGGAGGGTGGGGAACCGGTTGAGCTTTACGACCTGGCCGGGCGGAGCTGCCGCGGTCTGGACTGGGCCCCCACCCCCGAGGACTGGTAAGTGGGGAAAATCCCGCGCGCCTTCATCCGCGGCCTGCGGCGCGTCGTGGGCCGGAAGAATCTTTTAAAAAAGCCCACCGATCTCGCCGCCCACTCCTACGACGCCACCAACGTCTCCCACCGACCCCAACTCGTAATCCGCATCACCAAACGGGAGCAGGTCCCCCCCATCCTCAGGCTGGCGAACAGGTACGGGGTTCCCGTCGTACCGCGTGGGGCGGGTACAGGCTTCTCCGGCGGGAGCCTGGCCGTCCGGGGCGGCGTCGTGCTGCTCCTGGACCGGTTGAATAGAATCATCGAAATTGACCCGGCGAAACGGGAGGCCGTGGTCGAGCCCGGCGTGGTGACGGAAAACCTCCAGCTCGCCGTCGAGGAGCTGGGTCTCTTCTATCCCCCCGACCCGGCGAGCCTGAAGATATCCACCCTGGGCGGCAATTTTTCCGAGAACGCCGGCGGCCCACGGTGCGTGAGCTACGGGGTCACCGGAGACTGGGTGAAGTCGGTCCTGGCGGCGCTGCCCGACGGAACCCTGGTAGACACGCGGAACGATCCCGCCATGACATCACTTCTCTTGGCCGGTGAGGGCACTCTCGGTGTGGCGCTGGAACTCCGGCTGCACCTGATGGAGCGTCCTCCGGCGACGGCGACCGTTCGGGCGCTCTTCGGCGAGATGATGTCCGCCTGCGACTCCGTGACCGAAATCCTCTCCCAGGGGTTTAATCCGTCCAAGGTGGAATTCATGGACTCAGAAACCCTGCGGTGCGTTACACGCTACCTCGGTGAGCCACCGCCGCCGGCCAACTCCGCCCTTCTCCTCATCGAGTTGGACGGTTCAAAGGAGCAGGTCGAGGACGGCCTACCCACCGTTAGCCGGATCTGCGAGAAGCGTGGAGCCGCCGAAATCTCCGTTGCCCGGAATCCCGCCGAGCAGGAAGACCTCTGGGCCATGCGCCGCGCCTGCTCGCCGGCCATCGCCCGTATAAGACCGCTGAAGATCAACGAAGACGTGGTCGTGCCCCGGGGAAGGCTTCCCCGGATGGCCGAGGCCATCGAAGGATTACGGAAGAAGTACGATTTGGCGATCCCTGTCTTCGGTCACGCCGGCGACGGCAACCTCCACGTGAACATCATGTGCGACCCGGCGGACTCAGGCGAGTTCAACCGGGCGCAGAAGGCCCTGGACGACCTCTTCACCACCGTGTTAGCCTTAGGGGGCTCCCTGTCCGGCGAACACGGCATCGGCCTTTCGAAGCAACCCTTCATCGAACGTGAGTTGGCCGCTCCGATTATCTCCCTTTCCCGACGAATCAAGCGGCGTCTGGACCCGGTGAATACCTTAAACCCTGCGAAGATATTCCCGTCCCCCGAGGAGTAGACCTTGGCCGAGAAAGAAACCTTTGAAATGGCCCGAAAGTCCTGCTTTGATCTGAAAGATCAGGCTTGGCACGACGAGTCCTTCGCCTTCGCCGAACGCTACCGCAACTTCCTCAACCTCTCCAAGACCGAGCGCGAATGCGTGGCGAGCTTCGCCAAGATGGCGGTGGAACATAGCTTTGTCGAGTACATCCCCGACGAAACCAAGGCCGGGGCTCCGGGATATCTCTTCATCGGCAAAGAGAAGGCGGTCGCTCTCTACCGGCCCGGCAAGGTCCCGGCAACGAAGGGCATGAACATCGTAATCGCCCACATAGACAGCCCGCGCCTGGACCTGAAGGTCAACCCCCTAATCGAAGAGACGGAGATTGCCCAGCTCAAAACCCACTACTACGGCGGGGTCCGCAAGTATCACTGGCTCTCGCGGCCGCTGGCCATCCACGGCGTGGTCGTGCTGAACGACGGCTCCACGATAGAACTACGCATCGGTTCCTCCAAGGAGGACCCGGTCTTCGTCATCAGCGACCTTGAGCCCCATCTCTCCTACAAGGTCCAGAACGAGAAGAAGGTCACCGAGTTCTATCCCGGGGAAAAGCTGAACCTGGTCGCCGGAATCATCCCCGACTCCGATGAGGAGGCAAAGAACCGGGTCAAGCTGGCCGTTTTGGACATCCTCCACGAGAAGTACGGTATGACCGAAGAGGACTTCGTCAGCGCCGAGCTGGAGGTGGTACCGGCCTGCATAGCACGGGACGTGGGTTTCGACCGGGCCATCCTCGGGGGGTACGGTCAAGACGACCGGCTGTGCTCCTTCACCGGGATTCGCGCCCTTCTGGAGGCCGAGACCCTCGCACGGGGCGGGGTGGCCTTCGCCGTGGACAAGGAGGAGATCGGCAGTGTCGGCGCCACCGGTGCACAATCCGCCTTCGTCCTGAACACCCTGGCGGAGATTCTGACCCTCGAGGGTGAGCGTGACGAACTCACGCTGCGCCGCGCCGCCGCGAACACCAACGTCATCTCCGCCGACGTGGGTGCGGCGCTACACCCCGACTGGCAGGAGGTCCAGGAGAAGAACAACGCCGCCCGTATGGGCTACGGCCTCGCTCTGACTAAATTTACCGGGGTACGGGGCAAGGTTGGCGCCAGCGACGCCAGCGCCGAGTTCATGGGCAGGATCCGCCGCCTGTTGAACGAGGCCGGCGTTCCTTGGCATGTCGCCGAGCTGGGCAAGGTGGACGAGGGCGGGGGAGGTACCGTGGCCCGGTTCCTCGCGGCCCACGGGATGAACGTGGTGGACGCCGGACCACCGCTCATGGGGATGCACTCACCTATGGAGCTGGCCGCCAAGTGCGACATTTACGCCACCTATCTCGCCTACCGGGCCTTCTTCGAGCGGTTTCTCTAGGAGGAAGGCTTGAAAAACCTCATCGCCGGAAACTGGAAGATGAACCTCCTCCCCGGGGGGGTGGCCGGTTACGCCGAGCGATTTCTCCCCCAGGTGCGGGATCTTGCGGGCGTAGTTGACCTTCTTGTATGCCCGAATTTCCCGGCGCTCGCCCCGGCGGTGGAGGCCTTCAGGAACACCCCGGTGGCCGTGGGCGCGCAGAACATGCATCAGGAGCTTTCCGGAGCCCACACCGGCGAGGTCTCGGGGACGATGCTCCACGACCTGGGAGTCGGGTGGGTGATCCTGGGCCACTCGGAGAGGAGGCACATCTACGGCGAGACGGACGCCCTGATCCTCGCCAAGCTCAAACGGGCTCACGAGCTGGGCCTGCGGCCGATAGTATGCGTGGGAGAGCTGCTGGAGGAGCGTGAACGGGGTGAAACCGAGCAGGTTTTACGCCGGCAATTCGCCGAAAGCCTGGCCGGCGTTGGGTCCGAACTGCTGGAGAAAACAACCGTCGCCTACGAGCCGGTCTGGGCCATCGGAACGGGGAAAACCGCCACTCCAGAGACCGCTCAGGAGGCACACCGGTTACTGAGGAATCAGCTCGAGGAGAAGATCGGAACCGCCGCGAAAGGGATCCGGATCCTCTACGGAGGCTCGGTGAAGCCGGAGAACGCCGCCGAGCTATTGGCCCAGCCCGACATCAACGGCGCCCTGGTGGGAGGGGCCAGCCTTGATCCCGACGCCTTCGCCGCCATCGCCCGCGCCGGGGCCTAGCATTTTAACAGGTACTCTGTACCCCGCCGCCAGCGCCGGGCGCTGAACCCTTGCCCCGCGAAAAAAGGTTGAATAACTGCGTTTACCATCAACGCGTGCAGCGCTCTCACGATACGCTAAGACAAGGGGTTTTAACCCCTTGTTCGTCCTTCCCTCGACTGGCGTTCCCGTTGGTCATTCCGGTTCAAGTGCCAAAAAACGTTGGGGCCAACCTGTAGGTCAGCCTGTATCAACTTCAATCACCGAAACGACCCAAAGACCTAAACCACCCTAAAACGCATACTTCAATCTGGTTCATAAACCGGTGATGATCCCGTGTACAATCCATCGTAAAAGGACGCCCACCCGGACGTCCTTCTTCTATATGTCGGTATTGCTGAGCGGTCAGGTCAGAAGGTGGCTTTGATCTGGCCCCAGCTCGCTTCCTCTACGCCGGTCTCGGAGTACTCGATAGTCAGTATGGGGCAGAGGGTAGAATCAACCGGTGAGTACTCGGAGGCGCACACCCGCGGGGGCGAGCAGCCGCCGCCGGGATGGGTGATGGAAACGCCGTAGTTGGGATAAACCTCGTCCAGCCAGTCCTGCACCAGATCGGTTACATCGAAGGACCACCAACCGATGGAGTAGTCGGTGGTGATGTATCCGTAGGCGTAACTACCCCAGGCAGGTCTGTTGTTCCAGATTACCGTGGCCTCGTTCCAATCACTCAGGATACGGTACGCACCGAAGGTCACGCCGAGGTCGCCGATCAGGTTTTCGTAAACTTCCAGGATGGCGCTGTCCACGCTGATGGACCAGCCCATGATAATGCTCAGGTCGAACTCGACCAAGCCGGCAAACTGGTTGCCTCACCCACCCATGGGCAGTAGGATGTAGGGGTAATGTCCGTGGGGGGTGCTGCCCTGCTTGTTGTCAATCTCCGCATCCTTCCCCTCGTCGGTGTCGGGCTGGAAGATGAGAGTACCCGCCGTGGCCAGCGAGGCGAGGAACAGGAGACTCATGATGACTACACCCAGGAACCTCATAGTTTACTCCTTTCTTTGGATTCAACGTACTTTCGCTGCTTTAATACAGCCAGCTATAAAGAGCATAGCAGAGAATCGGTTGATTGGCAAGTGCGCATAGCCGGCAATCGCCTGAATATTCCCTCCGATCGGCAAAACGGCCGACAACACCAAAAAGGGCGCCCTTTCCGGGCGCCCAGATATTCATCCCTTCAAGTCCTCAAGATTGCGCATCCACTCCAGGGAAGGGATTAGTAGCTGGCCTTGATGGCCCCCCAGGTGGTCTCGGTTACCGCGTAGCCCTCGACGAAGAAGCTCCAGACGATGTCATCGCCCACCTCGTTCCCGAGCAAATCGGCCAGGCTGCCGTCCACGTAGCAGGTGATCTCGTCGGGCCAGAGCGGGTCGTCGGGGATGAAGGTGCAGACCACGTCGTGGATGTCGTCGTCATCTATCTCCAGATCGCCGGCGATGGCCCTGGCGGGCGACGGATCGCCAACGCCGATTACGCGGGCATCCCCATCCAGGGAGGCGTCGCGGGCGACGAAATCAATGGTGTCCACGTCTATCCCGGACAACTCGTCACAGAGGTGGAAGACGATGTTCGAATCGGACGGTACGTCTTCCTCGTCGTCCTCGGGATCGTAACCCTCGCCGTAGGGCACGTCCTCGTCGAGGCAGTAATTAACGGTCAGCTTGGGCCGGTAGGTGGCGTTGGAATAATCGGAGGAGTACAAGTAGGGTTGGCTGCAGCCGGAGCCGGGGTGGTAGACGGAAACGCCGAAGTTGTCGGTGCCGTAGACCCATTCCCGGCACAGATCGGAGATGTCGAACTCCCACCAGCCGGGCGAGGAGTCGGTGACGATGTAGTCCTCGTAGGAGGTGGCCCACGACGGCCGGTTGTTCCAGAGCACCGTGGCCTCGTCCCAGTCCACCAGGATCTGGTAGGCGCCGAAGACCCAACCGACGTAGCCGACTGTGACCTCGTAAACCTCGAGGGTGGCGGTTTCTACGTAAACATAATCTTGAGTGGTTAGTTCGCTTAGGTCGAACTCGACCAAGCCAGCAGCGTAAACGCCTCACCCGCCGACGTAGTTCAGGATATAGGCGGTGTTCCCGTGAGGCGTGCCACCCTGCTTGTTATCGATCTCGGCGTCCTTCCCCTCGGAGCCAGGCTGTAACAAAATGGTTTCCGCCGCAGCCAGGCCGATGAGGAGCAGGAGGCAGAGAGCGACCTTACACAGTAGCCGCATATTGTCCTCCCTTTCGGAATGTTGAAAAGATTGTGCGCTGTTTTAAACAGCTAGATTATTTATAGCAGAACGAAAATGACTTGGCAACATTTTTTTGAAAAAATCTACCATTTATTATGTAAATACCAACCTATTTTATCAATAATCAAAGCAGATACCCGCGAAAAAACGGGGGCGAGTACACCCCCGATTCCAAAACGACAACGGACCTCCCCCGCTAGCGATTCAACGAACGCGTCGCGGGGACGAAATAACGGACGTAGTAATCCACCACCTCCTCGACGGTGAAGATGTTGATGAGCTCGGTGTCCTTGAGTTCTTCCCACCGTTCGTGAAAAACGAGATCGGTTCTGTACTCTTCGGAGAGCAGGGCGACGACCTCGTCGTACCGTTCGTCGTTGAAGGCCTCCCGGGCGCCTTCGGGTAGGGTCGAGAGGAAGTGGTCCAGCCTCTCGGCGCGGCCCTCCTCGACCGTGGGGACCAGGGCGAAGAGCACGATTATCGCGGCGAAGAGCGCCGCCATCACCACCAGGGCGAGCCTCTCCACCCGCCAGTCCGAACCCCGGAAAAAGCCGCTCCCACCCATGATCAGTCCCCGTAAAGCACCCGGCGCATCCCCTTGATGGCGCAGAGCTCGGAACACATCGTACAGACACTCTCGTCGGCGGGCTTGCTCATGTTCCGCCACTGTTTGACCAGACCGGGGTCCAGGGCCAGTTCGTACTGTCTCCGCCAGTCCAGCTCGCAGCGGGCGCGCCCCATCTCGTCGTCTGTGTCCCTAGCACCGGCCAGCCCCCGGGCGATGTCCCCGGCATGGGCGGCGATCCGGCTGGCGATCACACCCAGCTTGACGTGCTCGACTCCTGGCAGGCAGATGTGTTCGGCCGGGGTGACATAGCAGAGGAAGTCAGCTCCTGCCATAGCGGCGATGGTACCCCCGATGGCCCCGGTGATGTGATCGTACCCCGGCGCGATGTCGGTCACCAGGGGACCGAGGACGTAGAATGGTGCTCCGTCGCAGAGTGATTTCTGCAACCTGACGTTGAGGGCGATCTGGTCGGCGGGCACGTGGCCCGGCCCCTCGACCATCACCTGCACCCCGGCCTCCCGGGCACGGCGGGTCAGCTCACCCAGGGTGATGAGCTCCTGAATCTGGGCCCGGTCGGTGGCGTCTGCCAGGCAGCCGGGGCGCAGGCCGTCGCCCAGGGAGAGGGTCATGTCGTAGCGCCGGGCGATCTCCAAAAGGCGATCAAACTCTTCGTAGAGGGGGTTCTCCCGCTCGTTGCGGATGATCCACTCGGTGAGGATGGCACCGCCCCGGCTCACCACCCCGGCCACCCGCGGGGCTTGCTGGAGCAACTCGATGGCGGCCCGCGTCACCCCGCAGTGGACGGTGATGAAATCAACGCCGTCCCTCCCGTGGAGCTCGATGGCGCGGAAGAGGTCGTCCGCGGTTATCCGCCAGACCTCGCGCCCCGACTCATGCACCTGGACGGCTACGTCGTAGATCGGCACCGTGCCGATGGGGACGGGGGAGTTCGATAAAATCGCCAGCCGGGTGGCGTGGAGGTCGCCACCGGTGGAGAGGTCCATCACCGTATCGGCGCCGGCCTCCAGCGCCACCTTTAATTTCTCCAGCTCCAGCGCCGTATCCGGCGAATCCTGAGAGGTACCCAGGTTGGCGTTGACCTTGATCCGCAACCCCTCGCCGATGCCAAGGGGACGGGCCCTTCCGGCAACGTTCCTTGGTATGACGGTCCGACCCTTCGCCACGGACCTCCGCAGACGCTCCGCGTCCACGCCCTCGGCCTTGGCCACCTCCTCGATC
>DAOVLG010000245.1 GCA_030631385.1 Candidatus Coatesiibacteriota bacterium
GGACGATGCTGATCTACGCGACAAGACGGCCGTCCTTGAGGACGAGGGCCCGGTCGGCCCAATCGGAAACCATCGGGTCGTGGGTCACCACGACCGCCGTAAGGCCGCGTTCGGAGACCTGCTCCCGGATGAGATTCAGCATCTGTCGTCCCGTGGCGCTGTCCAGGTTCCCGGTGACCTCGTCCCCCAGGAGGAGTTTGGGCTCCGTGGAGAGCGCCCGGGCCAGGGCCACGCGCTGGGCCTGACCGCCCGAGAGCTGAGCCGGCAGACTGTCGCCCTTGTCGGGAAGATCCACGTCGGCGAGCAGTTTCTCCGCCCTCTGTTGCGCCGCCTCGTAGGAAAGGCCTCTCACCAAAAGCGGCACCGCCACGTTCTCCCGCGCGGTGAGGTGGGGCAGGAGGTTGTAGGTCTGGAAGACGAAGCCCACCTCTCGGTTGCGGTAGCGGGACAGCTCGGGGTCCCTCAGGCCGCCGAGCGGTCTTCCCCCGATCCGCACATCCCCCGCCGAGGGGACGTCCAACCCGCCTAAGAGGTTGAGCAGGGTGGTTTTCCCCGAGCCCGAGGGACCGATGAGGGCCACCACCTCGCGGGGACGGATGAGAAAGCTCACCTCCACCAGGGCGTGGACCACGGTGCCGTTCTGGTAGTCCTTCGAAAGCCCGCTAACCTCGACGTAATACTCAGTCATTGTCGGTTTCTTTGAGCTTGGCCTTCGTCCGTTCCACTACCTCTCCGAGGGAGGGATGCGAGTCCCCGACGGGATTTTGCTCGACCAGTTTGAGGTATCGCCGCGCCGATTCGGCATCGCCTGTGCAGGCATCGCAGTAAGCCCGGATGGCGTAAACCAGGCCGATGAGGTTGTCGAAGGTATGTTCCTCGTAGCACCGGATGGATTCGTCAATAAGCTCTTTGGCCTTCTCGAGCCGGTCATAGCGGGTTAGGTAGTAACCGAGAAACGAAGCCGTCCGGGCTATGCGCTGGATGTCCTTTATCCGGCGTGCGAAGGACAGGCTCTGCTCGAGGTCCGCAATCGCCCTCTCCTCCTTGCCCAGCTCCAACTCGATCGTGGCCATGTTGAACAGCGCCGTGGATAGTCCGAGATAATACCCCATAGCCTCGTACTCCTCGACGCAGCGGCGCAGGATTTCCAACGCCTCCTCGAACCTAGACCCCCCGGCGAGGACGACGGAGAGGTTCAACCGGTTGTCGAGGGCGAGGGACCGGTCGTTGGTTCGTTCCGCCAACTCGACGGCCCGGCGGAACTGGTGTTCCGATTCACTCCGGAGTTGCATCTGTCCGTAGAGGATTCCCAGGTTTCCGTGGACGAGGGCCATGGCCCGGATCTCCTCGTCGGTGCGGGGGTCTGGGAGGAGCGCGGCCGCTCGTTCGACGATTTTCGCCGCCTTGTCCAGCCGTTGGGCGAACATATCGGAGTAGGCGCGCATCGTCGCGGGGGAAGTCAAATGGACGGGGTCGACGCCCGCCGCCTCTTCGGCCCGTTCCACCCAATCGCCTATCTCGGAGGCGCGACCGAGCCTGATCAGGGATTGAACGGCGAGACGACAGACCTTCACTGCGAGGCGGGTTTCGTGGAGTCCCATCGAGCTGGCGAAGGTTTCCTCGAGGAGGGGGAATGATTCGTCGGACCGTCCGAGGAGGGAGAGGAAGTCTGCCAGCGCCAGACGGGCCTGATTCGCCAATAACGGGTCGTTGATCTCCCACGCGATTTCTAGGGCTCTTCTCGCTTCGTTCTGTGCCTGCGCGTAGGAACCGTAGTTCTTCTTGTGCTCGGCGCTTTTCAGAAAATACCTGGCGGCTTCGGGCGGACACCCCGCCCGCTCGAAGTGCACGGCGATCTCGCCCGGCGGCTCGTCCAGGCCGATCATCGCCCGGGCCACCTCGTGGTGAAGCCTCTTCCGTTGTTCTACCAATAGGGACCGGTAGGTGACCTCGCGCACCAGGGAGTGGCGGAAGAGGTATGCCAACTCCTCCCTGGAGTCGCGCACGGCCAGCCCCGCCGATTCGGCTTCGGCCAGGGCCTCGAGCTTGCCGGGCAGGAGGGTCTCTATCAGCCTCTCGTCGAAGCGCTGGCCGATGACGCTGGCCACGCGGAGGATTTCCGCGGAGGCGGGGGCCAGGCGGTCCACGCGGGCCAGGATAGTGGCGAAAACGTTGCTGGGGAGCCGCTCCGGACGATAGCTGCCACTGGCGACCCAGCTCTCCCCCCGTCGGACGATGAGCCCCCGCTCGATCAGGTCCAGGACGAGCTGCTCCAGAAAGAAGGGGTTGCCCTGGGCCCGGTCGAGGACCAGCTTGCGTACCTCGTCCTCCAGGGGCAGGCCCCCGAGGAGCTCGCCGCCGATGCCCCAGATCTCGTCGTCCAACTCCCCGAGGGTGATCCCTTTAGTGTTTAGCGTTGAGAAGGGAAGCTGGTCTATTTCGGTGCCTCGGTCCTCCATTCTGACCGAGGCGATTAAAACCAGTCTACCCGCTCCGGTGTACGACCCAAGCACGGTTTCAAGTACGGCGCATGAGGATTCATCCGCCCAGCCCAGATCGTCAATGGCGAGGAAGACCCCGTCGGAGGCCAGTTTGTCAACAAGCGCTGTAACGCTCTCCACGAGGCTGTTCTGTAAAACCTCCGGGGTGTACCCGGAAATGGCCCGGCGGTCCTTTTCCAGGTTGAACACCAGGGCGCCGATGACCGTGCGCCAGCGCCGACGGTCCAGGACTGGTTTTCCCGACAGTTCCCGTTCAAAGAGCCCGTCGAGTTTTTCACCCGCGGCACCGGGGGAATCGGCGTCTAGGATGCCGACCAGGTTCTCGAAGAGGCTCTGCAACAGGCCGAAATCGCGGTACATCCGGTCCACCCGTCCCGCGACGGTGCGGTAGCCGGCCGCGGTGGCGAGGCGCTCGGCTTCCAGCAGGAGGCGGGATTTACCGATTCCGGCGTCACCCAGGATGTAGAGCGCGCCGGAGCCCTTCGCCAGGAGCGCGTCAACCCGTGCCAGCTCCTCCTTCCTACCGACCAGCTCGTACCGGAGCCGGATCGGCTTGACCCCCCCGGACCTCCCCAGTGCCAGCCAGGCGGTGACCTCGTCGGTCTTCCCCCTCACCCTCTTGCGCCAGGCCAGCTCGAAGTCCACGTCGGCGCCGCAGAGGCGATTGGTATCCTCGGCGACCAGGACCTGCCCCGTACCCGCACTGGCGAGCAGTCGGGCCGCCAGGTTGACCGGATCGCCGATGGCGGTGTACTCCCAGGCCGAGGCGCCGCCCACCGGCCCCACGTAGACGTAACCGCTGGCAACCGCGGCGCTCGACAGCTCCAGTTTCTGAACCAGCTCCAGGGCCAGGTCCACCCCGCGTCGGGGGTCGTCGGAGTGGGCTTTGGGTGCGCCGAGGAGGACCAGGCACGCCTGCCGATCGGCGAAGGGTACGATTTTTGCCAGCAGCGCCTCGTAGCGTGCGCAACAGCGGTGGGTGTCGGTTATCAGTCCATCGAACTCGTCGAAGGTGAGTTTTTTCGGGATAAAGGCGAAAACGGCCGTCGTCGGGCGTAGTCCGGCCCGGTGCCGCGGTGGAGGAGGGCGGTCGGACAGGAACGGTGATATTTTGGCCTTCTTGACCCGGTGGACCTCGCCGCGGAGGACGGCGTACTCACCCGAACCGAGGTGCTTCTCTATCCGCGAGACCTTGGCCACGGCATCGCCCTTGAGAACCAGATAGCCGCGTTCGGGTCCGACGCGCCACAGCTCCAGCTCCATTCCCCGGGCGGCGGCCAGGCTGGCCTTTAGACGATACCTCCGCTTGTCGAACACGTGTTCGCCCAGACCCGTCACCCGCCGGAGCATCCCCCGGCAGGCCCTTTCCCCGGCGTCGGCGTTTTGGAAGTAGGCCCAGAAGGCGTCGCCGCCGAACTGGAGGATGTGGCCCCCGGCGTCGGCCACCTCCTCGGTCAGGGCGCCGAAGAACCGGTTCAACAGGTCCGTGAGGTACTCGTTGCCCTCGGGACCCAGCTTGGCCAGCTCCTCGGCCAGGGAGGTGAAGCC
>DAOVLG010000100.1 GCA_030631385.1 Candidatus Coatesiibacteriota bacterium
ACCGGTGTGGTGATATGGAAAAGGTTCTCGAACAGAGGCAGGACCAGGCTGGCCAGGAAGACCGCAATAATCGCACCCACGGTGCCCAACAGGGTGTTGATCAGGGTGGTCGCCCAGGGATCGGAGAGGCTCAGCCCGATGGCGGCGATGATCAGAAGCTTGGCACCGGCCACCTTCAGAGAGATCCAGTAGAGGGAACTTCGGTGTCTGAGCGTGCTGGCCGCGAAAACCGCCGAGAGCCCGCCCGTCAGGAAGACGAAGAGATAACGGACCTCGAGGCCGGTGAGGATCCCTAGCATTACGCTGCAGATCAGGACGCCGACGATGGCGGTGGGGGCATCCAGGAGTGTGGCGAAGAGCACACCGGCCAGGGCGGTCGGTACGAGGTATCCGATCTGGGGCACCCGTTGGAAGAGGACCGTGATGAGAACCTGGGCGAGGCCGACGGTCATGATCAGGACAAGACCGATCAGGAGCCAGGATCGTAGATCCTGGAAGGTCTCCCGCCGGTATTTGTAGAGGAAGAAACCGAAGATGAAAAGAAACACGGCGATGATCGCCGCCCGGCCAAGCGTTACGTAGAGAATCCCCTGACTGGTTCGGAAGGCTTCCAGGGCCTCGAGCTTGCGGTAAACCTCCGGTGTGACGACCTCGTGGGCCGTGACGATCCTCTCGTTTTCGCTCACCCAGAAGGCCACCCGGTCCACCGAGGCCTCGGCGGTATCCAGGCGCTCCCGGGTCGCCTCCTCGTCGAGGTAGATGGTGGGGCGGCAGAAGCCCAGGGCGAGGGCCACGAGCTCCTCCGGTAGCTCCAGTGAGGAGATGTAGGGTTCGAAATGCCCGGATATCTCCCCCCGGACCGTCTCGAGATCGGCTATCTGCTCGTAGTTCAACCCGTAGTATAGCTCGTCGTTCGGATAGCGGAGGAGGACTCCGTTGGCGATATCCGCCTCCGATAGCCTCGTCCGGTCCTCCACCACCCCCCGTTTGAACGTGTTGGAAAGACTCAGGGGGAGATTGGCAAGTTCCTCAAAGAGTTCCGGGGTCCTGAAAAGCTTCTTCAACAGATCGGTGGAGATGGACAGGCGGAAACGCCCCTCCAGGCTCTTGGCAAGCTCCTCATAGTTCTGCGAGCCCGTGCTCTCGGCCAGAGCGAATGCCTGGGTCAGGTCGTCTACGAGGTTGGCGAACTCGCGCCAGCCTCCCTGGAGTTCGTCCTCGGAGTATACGTAGGCCGAGCGTACCGTAGAGCGTTTCCTCGCAAGTTCGGCCTCCAGCTCATCGGAGGTTTTCAGGACGGGGTACTTGATCGGGCTGATGACGTCGTCGGCCGCCACGTCGCCCACCTCGAGATCGAAGGAGTGAAAGGTCTTGCTGGGGAAGGTTAGTATGGCAAGGATGGTGATCGCACCGATCCCGATGATGAGTCTCTTGAAGACCTCCAGCGCGGAGAAGCGGAGACGTTGGTTCAGCCTATTTCGGTTCACCCCGCTCCCCTTCGTTTTCGAAGCGCTCGTAGGCCTCTACGATACGAGCCACCAAGCCGTGGCGGACGATGTCTGCCTTCGTCAGGTACACGAAGGTGATACCCTCGATCCCAGCCAGGGTCCTTTGGGAGAGGATCAGCCCGCTCGCGGCTGGATCGGTTAGATCTATCTGGGTGATATCCCCCACCACCGCCGCCCGGCTGCGGCAGCCCAAACGGGTGAGGAACATCTTCATCTGGTGGTTGGTGCAGTTCTGCGCCTCGTCGAGGATCGCGTAGGCGTTCTCCAGGGTACGCCCCCGCATGTAGGCCAGGGGTACGATTTCGATCACGCCGTGCTCGATCAGGCTGCGCACCCGCTCCACCCGGAGCATGGAGTAGAGGGCGTCGTAGAGGGGTCGTAGATAGGGTGCTATCTTCTCCTCAGGGGCACCGGGCAGGTAGCCCAGGCTCTCGCCAGCCTCGACGGCTGGACGGGCCAGGACCAGCCGGCTGACCAGGCCCCGGTGGAGGTAACAGAGCCCCATCGCCACCGATAGGTAGGTCTTCCCCGTTCCCGCCGGTCCGATGACCAGGGTGATGTCCGAGGTGAAGAGCGCCGTGATCAGCCGCTTCTGCCCGGCGGTGCGGGGCTTGACCACCCTACGGGCGCCCACCGGGATGTCGGTTCCCACGACCTCATCGAAGGTGTGGCGTTGTGTGGGCGGTTCTCCGAGGTTGGCCACCGCCGCCCGAATCTCGGTTTCGGTGATGGGATGTCCCTTCGCCGCCGCCCGGGCGAGCTGGGTCAAGAGGTCGCCCGTGATGGCGACCGCTTTCTCCTCGCCGCTTAAGACCGCCCGGTTATCCCGCAGGACCAAACGCACGCCGGTGAGTTCCTCCAAGAGACGCAGGTTGACGTCGCCGGGGCCGCGGAGCTCGGCGTAACGTCCGTTCAGGTCCAGCATCAGAGTTGTGGTCTGATCCGCCGTTTCTACACCCGTCTGTGGTATCGAGCCGGGGAGGAAAGAACCCCGGCGCGAGATCGTACTACGCCCCGTTGAAGAGGCCGGGACCGATACTGCATGCGAATTATACCCCAGGGCCGCAGGATAGGCAACCAAGGGCCGATACGTTACTTCGCCGATGGGTCGGGTAGGCTTCTGGGTGAACGGAGCTGACGACCTTTCTGATAGGCCTCGACAGCTTTAAATCCGAGAAGATAGAACAGGAGGGCGAGTCCTACGGCGAGGATGGTGTTCCCGGCCAGGTAGGTCCAGATCACCTCACCGGCGGCGGACCAGATCTTACCCTCGTCGAGCATCTCGGTCAGCCCGCCCACCTTGACACCGGTCAGCCAAGAACCGAGGGTGAAGGAGAGCCCCCAGAAGAAGGGTGAGGTGACAGGGTTCATGATCGCCGAGCCGAGGACGGAGGAAACCTTGGAGAAGCGGAAGAGGAAGGCCAGACCCACCGCCAAAAGCGCTCCCAGACCGAAGGTGGGGAAGATGCCGATGAAGACGCCGACGGCCAGACCCACGGCCGCCTTGTGCGGCGAGGCGTCCGAGCGCAAGAAGCGGAGGTACTGGAGCCTGAGCCAGCGCCTTATCCGCTGCCAGAGGGTGGCGCCCTTGAGCCGGCGTCTTTTCTTCTTCGTTTGAGTCATGTTTGAAAGGGCTCGGCGAGGAGCCCCAGAGTTTTGAACTGAAACGGTGTACGGTCTACTCTTCCGGCAAGCTCACGGTATGGCAGGCGGTGCAGTCCGAGCCCTGAACCCGCATGAGTCCGTGGACGTCGCCGTCGGCGTCGGTGAAGAGGCAGTTGATCCCGCTCACCCAGGTTTCGGTGGCCTCCTTGTGGCACGCTGAGCAACCTGCGTCTCCCAGTGGTGGGTGTTCACCCACGAGCCCCATCTCGGGGTATTCTCGGATGACCTCCACGGCCCCTCCACGCCGGAAACCGAACTCATGGCAGCGGTAGCAGGTGCTCATCGGCAGGGAGGGCTTGCTTTCGTCCGCCGGGGTGCGTCGGTAGGAGAAAACGTAGCGATCGCCTCCGCTACGCATCCTGTCCATGCGCGACTCGCCCGGCGTCACCTCGCGTGCAAAGGGCGCGTGGGGGTTGTGGCAGTCGGAGCAGTTGTGGCTGCCGGGGAAGAGACCGGCGGGGATGATTTCGGATTCTCCCTCGATCCTCTCCTCACTGTACCAGAAGTAGTTTACCAGCCTCGGGTCGTCCAGGTGGCACTGCATACAGTTGTGATCGGGCACCGCGCCCCGGGCGGCGATCCCCATCACGTTCCGCGGTCCTTCCCAGTAGCCGTGGCAGCGGTAGCAGAGCCCCCACTCGACGCTGGGTATGTTGTTCGAGCCCTGGGGGATGGCGAAGAAGCCGTAAGCAACGTAGAGGCCGAGCCAGCCCAGAGTGAATAAGACGCCCAGGACGATTACAATCCGCTTTGCCTTGACCGTCCGCCGCTCGCCGGGATCGAGGCGGGGGATGAGGAATAAAAGGATGACGAAGCCGAAGGCGAGCCCGATGCCGATGGCCACCAGCCAGTCCGGCAGGGAGTTGAGGCTGTGATAGATGAAACTCTCCGGCTCGTGGTCACCCTGCGGGTCGGCGGCGGGTCCGGCGACCCCGGGCCAAACGAGCGCGGCGATTACGATAAGCAGCAGGAAGGCGAGGGCGACGATCCCCTCGACCATGGCATGATCGGGGAAGAAGGGCTTGTCCTTTGGAGGCTCCTTCGGCTTCCTCTTAAAGAGACGGGCGAGGATTGAAGGTTTATCTACCATCGCATTAGAGCGGTTCGGCGATGCCTTGACGGCGGATCATGACGAAGTGGAAGAGCAGGAGGATGAAGATCGCCAGGGGCAATACGATTACGTGGTTGGTGAAGAAGAAGCCCAGGGCCTCCCCCCCAACCGGGGTAACGCTGGTGACGATCCCGGCGAGGAAGTCGCCGATGAGAGGGATTTTCTCCAGGCCCTCCACGATGGTGGTGGCGATCTCGAAGCCACGCTGGTCCCAGGGGAGGATGAAGCCCGAGATATAAAACCCGGAGGTCGTCACCAAAAGTAAAACGCCGGCGATCCAGTTCAACTCGCGCGGTTTTTTATAAGCCCCGGTGAGGAAGACGCGGATCATGTGAGCCACGATCAGCACCATCATCACGTTGGCCGCCCAGTGATGGATGCCCCGGATGAGCCAACCGAACCAGACGTCGTTCATGATGCGACCGATGGACTCAGCGGCCTCATCGGGGGTGGGCCGGTAATGCTGGAGAAGAATGAGCCCGGTGACCACCAGGACCAGGAAGGTGATCAGGGTCAATCCGCCGAGGCAGTAGTACCACTTGCGGGCCCAGGGGTGGACCGGCTTGTTGATGGACTCGACGACCCAGCGCTTGATGCGAACGCGCTCGTCGAGCCACTTCAGCCACCTGCTTTCGGCAATGCTCTTGCGGATCTTTTCGGACATCTTCAGTTAGTGGGTGTTAAGACACACCTAACAAGGGATTTAAACCCCTTGTTTAAAAGGGCGAATCACTCGAAGGATCGGATGAGAGGTTCCCATTCGCCATTTGGTCTCAGCAGGAAAAGAGCGCCGGTTGAATCTACACAGAAGATCAGGTGGGTTCCGCGCCTTTCCATCCTGTAAATGGCTAAATCCCAGGGGGGTGTGCCGCCGCACGGCTCACCGTACGCTTTGAACTCGCCGTCCTGTGGCAGGAAGAACTGCCCGTTGTTATCAATGAGCTTCAGCTCACACCCGTAGCCGCCCGTGGAGGATTTGATAAACCCGTCGAAGCGGAAGGGTGCATCGCCGCCCTGGATAACAGCATCCTCCACCCAGTCCCCACCTTCTTCTCCGTGTATTAATACCTGTCCGGTCTCGTTCACTAATGCGAATAAGGTTTTTCCAAATCCCATTATTTCGTGGGATGTAACAGCGATGAAGTCGGTCGGGGCCGCTCCGGTGTAGGTGCCCGTCAACGGGTAGGACTCCCATGTGCCGCTCATCCAGATGTAGGACCAGGTGTGACCGGCGCCATCGAGAACGGTGGGAAACACACCGGCTATGCTTGGATCGCTGGCTCCGGTGAGGTGATAGGGGGGCGGTCCGGGGACGGGTTCGCCTTTGGGATTCCAGCTCACATTGGTAATGGTGTAAAGCTGCCCTTCGCCGTCCAGGGCGAAGAAATTCCAGTTCTCGGTCCGCTGATCGGTGTGCAGTAGCAGTTCATAGGGACCCATCCCGGGGCACCGATCGCCCGAGGTGATCCAGGCCCACCGTTTTCCTTGGATGTAATAACCGCTGGAGGGATCCCAACGCAGGATTTCACCCCTTTCTCTCTTTGAACCCTTTTCTATATAACCTCCAAGCTCGAGTTCGAGGTCAGTTCCGTAGTGACGGTAGAACCTCCCCTCATCGTTTATGACACCGATGATGTTCTGGTTCGTCACCGGATCAGCTGCCACGTCTAGATCAACGCAATAGACTGAGGCTGCGGAGAAGGTAAGGATACACAGGATCAAGCGTTTCATAAACCCATCGGTTCACGAATCACGAATACAGTTGCGCCTTATCAGTTCCAGTTGGTAATTTAACCTGCTTTAAAACGGTAATCGGGCAGCAGCATCGGGCTTTCCCGGTCCGTCACGATGCCGGCCTTCTGTAGCTCCTGTTCGTGTTCTTTAACGTGTTTGAGCGTTAGTTTTCCCACCTCGGCCCGGCGGGCGAACTTGGCCGCGGAGACCCCTGCGCGGCGTCCAAAGACGGTAATATCTAAAAGGCTGTTCCCCATCAGCCGGTTGCGTCCGTGAATCCCGCCGGTCACTTCACCGGCGGCGAACAGGCCCGGAATCTGTGTCGAGGAGTCGGGCTTTATCGCCAGGCCGCCGTTTTGGTAGTGCAGCGTCGGGTACACCAGCATGGGCTCTTTGGAGATGTCTATCCCGTGCCGCATGAACTGCTTGTACTTGGCCGGGAGCTCACGCTGGATGGTGCCCGGTCCGAGGATGATGTCTATCATGGGCGAGTCGAGCCAGACGCCGTGGCGGCCGGTGGGGGTGAGAATGCCCTTCTTCCGTTCCAGGCACTCGCGCATGACGGCCGAGGATTCCACGTCGCGGGGTTCACTGGGGAAGACGAAGTCCTCGCCGTCCCGGTTGACCGGCTCGGC